>QHVC01000127.1 GCA_003222205.1 Gemmatimonadota bacterium
AGTGCTGCGCGCCCGCTAGAGGAGGTTAGATTCTCCTCGACACGCGGCCGTGGCGGAACTGGTAGACGCGCGGGACTTAGGATCCCGTGGGGTACCCCGTGGGGGTTCGAATCCCTCCGGCCGCATACCTGTCGGACAGTCGGACTGTCGGACTGTTAGGCGCGAACCGGAATGACTGCCTCCTGGCACACCCTGCTCGACGTTGCGTTGCGCACGACCATCGTCTACTTCGCCCTGCTGGTCGGGCTGCGCTTGACCGGCACCCGCCAGCTCGGCCAGATGTCCACGTTCGACCTGGTGCTGCTGCTCATCATCGCGAACGCGGTGCAGAACGCGATGGTGGGGCCCGACACGAGCCTCGTGGGCGGATTGGTGGCGGCGGGCATCCTGATCGGCTGGCATCGGGTGGTCGACTGGTGGCGGCTGCGGAGCCGCGGCTTCGCGAAGCTCCTGGCCGGCGAGGGCATCATG
>QHVC01000128.1 GCA_003222205.1 Gemmatimonadota bacterium
CGTCCTGCTCGCCGTGCTCGAGCCGGACGGCTCGATCAGCGTGATCCGCAACGACGACATGAAGCCTGGCGACCGTCCCCACCACCGGATCCGCGCGCTCTCCCGGCGGCCTTGACAGCCTGCCGGGCATGTAACCGATTACATCCCGCGCCCCAATGGTTACGATCAAGGATGTCGCCCGCGCCGCGGGGGTCTCGGTCGCCACCGTCTCCCGCGCGCACAACCGCAGCCACCTGGTCACGGAGGCCACCGGCCGCCGCGTCCGCGCCGTCGCCGAGCGCCTCGGCTATTCCCCGCACGCCGCCGCCCGCAGCCTCAGCACTCGACAGACCAGCACCATCGGCGTGCTGCTCCCCGATCTCTACGGCGAGTTCTACTCCGAGCTGATCCGCGGCATCGACCAGACCGCGCAGCGCCACGGCTTCCACCTGCTGCTCGCCAGCTCCCACAACGAGAAGGGCGCCATCACCGCCGCGCTGCAGTCGATGCGCGGGCGGGTCGACGGCCTGGTGGTGATGTCCCCCGCTCTGGGCGCGCACCTCGCCGTGCGCGACCTGCCCGCGAGCTTCCCCGTCGTGCTGCTGAACAGCGCGGCGACCGGCGCCGCGTTCGACGCGATCACGATCGCCAACGCCCGTGGCTCGGCCGACATGGTGCAGCATCTGGTCGGTCTGGGGCACCGGCGCCTCGCGATGATCCTGGGGCCGGAGACCAACTCCGATGCCGCCGAGCGGCTGCGCGGGTTCCGCGCGGCGGCGCAGGCAGCCGGGTTGGGGCGCGAGGACGTCTGGGAAGTCCCCGGCGATTTCACCGACACCTCCGGGTTCGAGGCCGGCGTCGCCCTGCTGCGGCAGGCGCGGCGGCCGACAGCCGTGTTCGCGGCCAACGACGCCATGGCGATCGGGGCGCTCAGCGCGCTGCGCGAGGCGAGCGTGGCGGTGCCGGCGGAGGTAGCGGTGACCGGTTTCGACGACATCCCGATGGCGCGGTACACGCACCCGCCGCTGTCGACCGTTCGAGTGGACATCGCCGCGCTGGGGTCACGGGCGGCGGCGCGGCTGCTGGAGGCGGTGGGCAACCACCACCGGCATCGCAAGCGGCGGGAGCGGCTCCCCGTCACGCTGGTCATTCGGGAATCCTGCGGCGGGCGCGCGGTTCGCGCACCGCGGTCTTTCACCACTCAGGAGGGTGAATCATGAGACGTCAGGACATCGTGCAGCGTCTGGGCCGTCTGCTGCTATTCGCAGGCGTCCTCGCGGTGTTGGGGGGACGCGGCCTCGTCGCGCAGACGACGACCGGCACCATTCGCGGATACGTGAAGGACCAGAACGGCGCCCCGTTGTCGGGCGCCCAGGTCCAGGCGACAAATGTCGCGACCAGCGTCGCACGGAGCACGACGACTGGGTCAGACGGTTCGTACGTCCTGCCGGGCCTCAGCCCGGGGACCTACGACGTCATCGCGCGGCACATCGGGAACTCCCCCGCTCGGCGGCGCATCGTTGTCCAGATCGGGGCCACCCTGCTGGCAGACTTCGCCCTGCCCGCCGGTGCCGTGACCTTGGCTCCGGTGGTGGTGCAGGCGGCCAACCCCGCAGAGACCCGTACGTCGGAAGTGGCCACGAACGTGACGCCACTGCAGATCCAGCAGCTGCCGACTCCCAGCCGGAATTTCCTCGATCTGGCGGTCCTCGCTCCTGGCGTCACCGTCACCGAGGATCGGATCGGCGGCGTCTCGCGCACGTTCACCGCCGGCGGGCAGCCCTCGACGTCGGTGAACATCTTTGTCGACGGGTCGAGCCTGAAGAACGACTTGACAGCCGGCGGAGTTACCGGCCAGGACGCCAGTAAGGGGAACCCCTTCCCCCGGGGCGCGATCCAGGAATACCGTGTCATCAGCCAGAACTTCAAGGCCGAGTATCAGAAGGCGTCGAGCGCGGTCATCACGGCGACGACGCGGTCGGGAAGCAATACGTGGACGGGGAGCGTGCTGTACGGGTATCAGAACAAGAGTTTTGTCGCCCTCGATTCGTTCCAGCGCGCGACCCCGAAATTCAGCAAGCCCGCGTATTCGCGATCACTCCTCAGCGCGAGCGTGGGCGGTCCGATCCAGCACAACCGATTGTTCTTTTTCGGGGCCTATGAGGGCAATTACCAGAACCGCTCCAACCTGGTCGACTTCGGCGCCATCCCCGCCGGGTACCCGGCCCTCACCGCCGTGAACTTCCCCCAGTACAACGGCAACTTCGGCTCGCCGTTCCGCGAAACGATGCTGTTCGGCAAGGTGACGTACGCCGCCAGCAGCACCTCCTCCGCGGAGGTGAGCTTCAGCAACCGCCACGAAACCGACGTTCGCGACTTCGGCAAGGTGAACTGCCCGGGCTTCGTGTGCGCGTTCACGGAAGCGGTCAACTACCGCCAGAACGTCTCTATCGGGCAGGTCCGCTACAACATGTTCAAGGGTCCCTGGCTGAACGAAACCAAGGTGGACTACTCGCGCTTCCGCCGGAACCCGAGCCCCAATACGCCCGGCCTGCCCGCGCAGATCTACCAGTGGAACAACCAAGACCATGTGATCGGGAGCAACTTCAGCACCCAGGATTTCATTCAGCGCAGAGTGGGGATCCGCAACGATCTCACCTACACCGGCTTTCGCGCGCACGGCGAGCACGTCATCAAGGTCGGCGCCAGCTTCGACTTCGTGACCTATGACGTGTTCAAAGGCAACGACGAAACACCGCGATTCTATTATCGGGACACCGTCACCACCCGAGGCCTCTACGGCTACGCGACTCCGTATCAGCTGATCTACGGCACCGGCAATGCCAAGCTCAAGAAGAACAACAACGAGTTCGGCTGGTACGCGCAGGACGACTGGAGCCCCAGCCCGCAGTTGACGATCAACCTCGGCATCAGGTGGGACTTCGAGTCGAACATGTTCAACGCCAGCTATGTCACGCCGCAGATGGTGATCGACACCCTCACGCGGTACAACGATTCGCTGCCGACGCCGCTCGACCTGAGCCAGTTCATCAGCACGGGCAGTAATCGCAAGCCGTTCTACGGCGCGTTCCAGCCGCGGCTCGGCTTCTCATACGCGCTCGATCCGGAGAGCAGGACGACGATCTTCGGCGGGTGGGGACTCTACTACGACCGCTCCATTTTCGACATCTCGGTCGACGAGACCCTCAAGCTCACGCACCCCACCTACACCGTGTCATTCGCCGACCCGGACTCCACGGCCAAGCCGGGCGAGACGACCTGGAATAACTCCTACTTCACTGCAGACAAAACGACGCTCGACGCCCTCGCACACACGTCGGGCAAGCCTGAGGCGTGGCTGATCGGGAAGAACGTGAAAGTGCCGCGCTCGAGGCAGTGGAACCTCGGCGTCCGCCGCGTGATGGGCGGGGGGGATTACACCCTCACGGCGACGCTGTCGGCCGTGCGCGGCGAAAACCAGTTGACCCTCAACTGGGCCAACTTCGGCCTCAAGCCGGACGGCTCGTGCTGCGTCAGCTTCGACCTGGGGCCGCACGGCTTCAGCAACTTCATCTATTCAGCGAATAACGCAAAGACGTGGTACGACGCGCTGCAGGTTCAGGTCGACAGGCCGTATCGCCGTTCCGCCAACAACATCGGCTGGGGCGGCGGGATCTCGCTCACGTACGCCACGCGGTCGCTCCAGGGCGTCGACGGGCTCGGGGATGTGTTCGCGTTCCCCAACGCCCTCAACATCCCGCACCACCCGGCCAACGATGAGAAGACGCACATCGTGGCCAACTGGGTGATGGACGTGCCGTATGCCTCCGGATTCCTCTTCAGCGGGCTCATCACCCTGGGTAGCGGGTTCCTCCAGGATGTCGGGTGTCCATTGCGGTTCTGCGGGGCCGGCTACGAGCGGGGAGGGTTCACACCGGAGCGCGTTGGCTTCATCATTCCGAACGCCTTCGCCTACCGCAACGTCGATCTGCGGTTGGCCAAGGACTTTCCGAACATCTCGGGAACGACCATGCGGGTCACGCTCGACCTGTTCAATGCCTTCAATTACCAGAACCTGGGCTGCTTCGATACGGGCAGCAAGACCAACTTGAGCTTTGGGCATGCGAGCTGCGTGGTGAGCGACCCCCGGCGTCTGCAGGTCGGCGCCGAGTACACCTTCTGACCTTCCCTACCGGGGCGCCGGCGTCCTTGCCGGCGCCCCCCGCGGTCTCCAAGATGAGTCCATGAGCCGCGCGCTCCTCGCCGCCCTCCTCGGCTTCGCCGCGGCCGCCTGCGCGTCCAATCACTCCGTCGGCCCGCCCCCGCCGGATACCACCGGCCAGGGCGCGTTCCTCGACACCTTGGAGCAGCGCACCTTCGGCTACTTCTGGGACAAGACCAACACGGCCAACGGACTCACCCCCGACCGCTGGCCTACGCCCAGCTTCTCCAGCATCGCCGCCGTCGGCTTCGCCTTGACCGCCTACCCCATCGGCGTCGAGCGCGGCTACGTCCCCCGCGCCGACGCAGCCGCTCGCGTGCTCACCACGCTGCGGTTCTTCTGGACGGCACGGCAAGATTCCAACACGACCGGCAGCACCGGCTACCACGGCTTTTTCTACCACTTCCTCGACATGACCAGCGGCGCGCGGTTCCAGACGGTCGAGCTGTCCACCATCGACACCGCGCTGCTGCTCGCCGGGGTGCTCACCTGCCAGTCGTACTTCGACAACGCCGCCGACCCAGGCGAAACCGAGATCCGCGCGCTCGCCGAGTCGATCTACACGCGCACCGACTGGCAGTGGGCCGCCTCGAGCCACCCCCCGGCGATCGCCCTCGGCTGGCACCCGGAAAACCAGTTCATCCCTTACGACTGGAAGGGCTACAACGAGGCGATGATCATCTACATCCTCGCCTTGGGCTCGCCCACTCACCCCGCCGACACCGCCGCGTGGACCGCGTGGACGAGCACCTACACCTGGGGAACCTTCGAAGGGCAGAGCCACCTCGGCTTCGCCCCGCTGTTCGGCCACCAGTACTCGCACGTGTGGATCGACTTCCGCGGCATCCAGGACCCGTTCATGCGCGCGAGAGGCATCAATTACTTCGAGAACTCGCGGCGCGCCGCCTACGCGCAACGCGCGTACGCGATCGCGAACCCGGGCGGCTGGAAGAGCTACGGCGTCAACGTCTGGGGGCTCACCGCCTCCGACGGCCCCGCCGACGTGGCGCCGTACCACACCTACTTCGCGCGCGGCGCCTCCTTCACCGAGATCCAGGACGACGGCACCATCGCCCCCACCGCGGCGGCGGGCTCGATCGCCTTCGCCCCCGAGATCGCCATCCCCGCGCTGCGCGCGATGCGCTCGGCGTACGGCAGCAACCTGTTCGCGACGTACGGTTTCCTCGACGCCTTCAACCCGACCTTCACCGGCACACCGGCCATGGGCCACGTCGTCCCGGGGCTCGGCTGGTTCGACACCGACTACCTCGGGATCGACCAGGGACCGACCCTCGCGATGGTCGAGAACTACCGCAGCGACCTGATCTGGCGGCTGCTGCGCGGCAACCCCCACGTCGTGCTGGGGCTGTGCCGCGCGGGGTTTACGGGGGGATGGCTGGCGGGGAAATGCCCTTGAAGACGGTTCTCGGTTCACGGTTCACGGTTCTCGGTAGGGCAACCGACAACCGAAAACCGAGAACCGACGACTGCGTCGCACTTCTTCTGGCAACTCTCGTCCTCACCGCCGCCTGCACTTCCAGCGGCGCTCCCGACACGCTCCGTTTCTGGGCCTTCGGCCGCGAAGGGGAAGTCGTGGCCCAGCTGGTGCGGGACTTCGAGCGCGAGCACCCCGGCGTCCATGTGCGCGTGCAACAGATCCCCTGGAGCGCGGCGCACGAGAAGCTGCTCACCGCGCACGTCGGCGGCGCGCTGCCGGACATGGCCGCCATGGGAAACACCTGGGTCCCGGAGATGGTGACCCTCGGCGCGCTCGCGCCGCTCGACTCGCTCGTGCGCCAGTCGTCAGACATGGATTCGACCGGCCACTTCCCCGGCATCTGGGCGACGAACGTGGTGGACGGCGGGCTGTACGGGATCCCGTGGTACGTCGACACCCGGGTGCTCTTCTACCGCCGCGACATCTTGGCGCGCGCGGGCTACGCCCGGATGCCGGAGACGTGGCCCGAATGGCGCGAGGCGATGCGCGCGATCACGCGCGTGATGGGGCCGCGACACTACGCCATCTACCTGCCGCTCAACGAATGGCCGCCGCAGGTCATTCTGGGATTGCAGCAGGGCTCCCCCTTGGTCACGCCGGAGGGCTATGGCGCGTTCGCCGACTCGAGCTTCATGCGGGCGTTCGCGTTTCTCGTGTCCCTGTACCGCGACGGGCTCGCGCCCCCCGTGAGCAACACCGAGGTGGCCAACCTGTACCAGGAATTCGCCCGCGGCACCTTCGCCATGTACATCACCGGCCCGTGGAACATCGGTGAGTTCCGCCGGCGGCTGCCCGCCGCGATGCAGCAAGCATGGACCACGGCCCCGCTCCCCGGCCCGACGGGCCCGGCGAGCGGTGTGTCGGTGGCGGGCGGGTGCAGCCTGGTCGTGTTCCGCAGCTCGCGGCATCGGGCGCTGGCGTGGGAGCTGATGCGCTTCCTGTCGCGTCCCGACGTGCAGGTGCGGTTCTACCGGTTGACGGGGGATCTGCCCGCCCGGCGCCAGGCGTGGAGGGATACGACGTTGGCTACCGATC
>QHVC01000140.1 GCA_003222205.1 Gemmatimonadota bacterium
CGATCGTCTCGACGGGGAGGTGCAGCGCCCGGACCAGCACGGTCGTCACGATCAGGGCCACGAACGGCCCCGGGATGCGGCGTTCGACCTTGGGCCACACGAGAATAATGACGAAGGTGGCGAAGGCGACGAGGAGCGCCCACGGATTGAGCGACTCGAACGCGTGCACGTACGCGTCCCACTTGGCGACGAACGCGGCGGGTACCGCGCTCATCTCGAGGCCCAGGAGGTCTCGGACCTGGCTCGAGAAGATGATGAGCGCGATGCCGCTCGTGAACCCGATGGTCACGGGATAGGGAATGAACTTGATCGCGCCGCCCATGCGCACGAGGCCGAAGACGACGAGGATGACTCCGGCCATCAGCGTGGCGACGAGCAGCCCGTCCACGCCGTAGCGCTGCACCACGCCGGCGACGATCACGACGAACGCGCCCGTGGGGCCGCCGATCTGCACCCGCGACCCCCCCAGGGCGGAGATCAGGAAGCCGGCGACGATAGCGGTGTACAGCCCGCGCTCGGGGGTCAGGCCGCTGGCGATCGCGAACGCGATGGCGAGCGGCAGCGCCACGATGCCGACGATGACGCCGGATGTGAGGTCCGCCGCGAACTGCGCGCGGGAGTAGCCCTTGAGCGTCGTGACGAGCTTGGGAACGAGCACGGCCTGGAATCGCGGAAACGGGCGGGTTCAAGATAGCGACCCTGTGGAGTTCACCCAACACCCTGGCGCTTGCTCTGCTCTAGCCCACTTTCCCGTTGCACCGTAGTCTATTGCTCCGACTCTCCACTCCGAGGACGGGCGGACATGACCTGGGCCCACGTACGGTTGGCCGTGATGATGCTGCTCCAGTACTTCATCTGGGGGGCGTGGTTCGTCACCATGGGGACCTACCTCGGCGCGACGCTGCACTTCAGCGGCCCGCAGATCGGCTGGGCGTACGCGACGACGGCCATTGCCGCCATCGTGTCGCCGTTCTTCATGGGCGTCTTCGCCGATCGCTTCTTCGCCACTGAGAAGCTGCTCGCGGTCCTGCATCTCGTGGGCGGAGCGATCATGTGGTACGTCTCGACGCTGACCACGTTCGCGACGTTCTTCCCGGTACTTATTCTGTACGCGCTGTGCTACATGCCGACGCTGTCGCTCACGAACTCGATCTCCTTCCATCACATCCGGAATCCCAAGTACTTCCCGTTCCTGCGGGTGCTCGGGACGATCGGCTGGATCATCGCTGGCTTCGTCATCGGCAAGGTCCTGCACGCCGATGCCCTGGCGACGCCGATGCGCGTGGCGGCGGCGGGCTCGGTGGCCCTAGGGCTGTTCTCCCTCGCCTTGCCCCACACACCGCCGAAGTCCGCCGGGATGCCGTTCAGTGTCCACAACGCGTTGGGACTCGACGCGCTGCAGCTGCTCCGCGATCGCACCTTCCTTGTGTTCCTGCTGGGGTCGTTCCTGTTGTGCATCCCCCTGCAGTTCTATTATGCGTTCACGAATCTCTTCCTGAACGAAATCCACGCGCCCGAGCCCGCCTTCATCCAGACGTTCGGCCAGATGTCCGAGATCTTCTTCATGCTGCTGTTGCCGTTCGCGCTGCGACGCTACGGGATCAAAGGGATCATGCTCGGCGGGATGCTGGCGTGGACGCTGCGCTACCTGGCCTTCGGGAATGGCAACATCGGCGCGGGCATGTGGCTGTTGTACGCGGGGATCCTGCTCCACGGGGTGTGTTACGACTTCTTCTTCGTGGCGGGCCAGGTCTACACCGACGAGCGGGCGGGCGAGAAGATCCGCGCGGCAGCCCAGGGGCTCATCAACGTGGTCACAAACGGCTTCGGCTACGTGATCGGCGCGTGGGTGTCCGGCCGCGTGGTCGGTGCCTTCGCCGCCACGGGGGCGGACGGCTCCGTGACGCACAACTGGCACGCCATCTGGACGTATCCCGCCGCGATGGCGTTCGGGATCCTGGTGCTGTTTGCGTTCCTGTTCCGGCCGAGACTACAAACAACGGCGTAGAGAGAAACCGTAGAGAAGAACCGTATAGAAAAAACCGTGGAGGAAAAGCGTATGGGAAAGAAGCGTATCTCCCGCCGCACCTTCGTGCGCGACACCACCGCGGCGGCCGCGTTCACGATCGTCCCGCGCCACGTCCTCGGCCGCGGCCTCGTCGCGCCGAGCGACAAGCTCAGCCTCGCCGCCATCGGCTGCGGCGGCAAAGGGCGTAGCGACATCGAAGGCGTCGCCGCCACCGAGAACATCTACGCGCTGTGCGACGTGGACTCGAGCATTGCCCTGGACGCCTTCCAGAAGTACGCCAAGGCCAAGCGCTTCAAGGACTACCGCGAGATGCTCGACAAGGAAGGCAAGAACATCGACGCGGTCACCATCTCGGTTCCCGACCACTCCCACGCCGCCGCCGGCACGTTGGCGATGAAGGCCGGCAAGCATGCCTTCATCCAGAAGCCGCTGGCGCGCACGCTCGGCGAGGTGCGGGCCCTGGAGCAGGCGGCGAAGAAATACAAGGTCGCGACGCAGATGGGCAACCAAGGCCATGCGCGCGAGGGCACGCGCGTGATCCGCGAGCTGGTCGAAGCCGGCGCGATCGGCACGGTGAAGGAGGTGCGGTTCTGGACCAACCGGCCGTGGTGGCCCCAGGGCATCGACCGGCCGCTCGAGGAGTTCTACGTGCCCGCCACGCTCGACTGGAACCTGTGGCTGGGCCCCGCGCTGGAGCGTCCCTACAACCCGGCGTACGCGCCGTTCAAGTGGCGCGGCTGGTGGGACTTCGGCACCGGCACCTTGGGCGACATGGCGTGCCACATCATGGACGCCGCCTTCTGGACGCTCAACCTGGGTTTCCCCGCCCGAGTCGAGCCCGAGTCGCTGCCGCTGTTCAAAGAAACCGCGCCCGCCGGCTCGCGCATCACCTGGTCGTTCCCCGCCAAGGGCACGCGGCCTGAACTGAAGGTCGTGTGGAGCGACAACAGCCTCTACCCCGCCCGGCCGGCCGAAGTCGGGGACGACGCCGCGTGGCCGCCCGACACGGGTGGCGGCCAGCTGTGGATCGGCACGGACGGCCGGCTCGTGGCCGGCACCTACGGCGACGATCCCACCCTGCTCGACCCGGCGCGCCAGGCCGACGTCGTGGCGCACCCGCCCGCGCAGAAATACCCGCGGTCGCAAGGCGTCTATGCCGAGTGGATCGCGGCGTGCAAAGGCGGTCCGCCCGCGAACTCGGCGTTCGACACGTATTCCGGCCCGTTCACCGAGATGGTGATGCTCGGCTGCCTGGCGGTGCGGATGGGGCGGGCGTTGGAGGTCAATCCGCAGACGGGGCAGATCACCAACGTGCAGGTGCCCGCGGAGTACATCCAGCCGGCGTACCGGCCGGGGTGGAGTCTCGCGATCGTCTGACCACCGGGACCCTCCACCGAACCCTGGGGGGCCTCGAGTACTTCACCTTCGGCTTCGGCACCATGGTCGGGGTGGGGTGGCTCGTGGTGATGGACGACTGGCTCGGCCGCGGCGGCCCCGGTGGGGCCATGCTGGGTTTCCTGCTGGGCGCGCTCGCGCTGCTGCCGATCGCCCGGACCTACGGGCGCCTGGTGCGCGAGATTCCCGACGCCGGCGCCGAGATCGCCTACACCGAGCGAGTCTCCCCGCGCCTCCCGAGCTTCGCGGCCGGCTGGATGATGGTCCTCGCCTACGCCATCGTCTGTCCCTGGGAAGCGGTGGCCATCGGCAACCTGCTCGCCCGCGCGTTCCCCGCGCTCAACGCCCTGCCACTGTACCACGTGGCGGGCAAAGCGATCACCGCGCCGCGGCTCGCCACCGGCCTGCTCCTCACGGCGGCAGTCGCTTCCGTGAACTACCGCGGCATCCGCCCCAGCGGCCGGCTGCAGGACGTGACGACGCTGGGCCTGCTCGGCTGTTTCGCCGTGTTCGTGACGCTCGGCTTCGCCCGCGGCGCGCCGGCGCAGCTCCCGCCGCTGTTCGCGCGGCCGGGGACGGCGGGGGCCTTCCTTTCGGTGCTGCTCGTGGCGCAGATCGTCCCGTACTTCATGACGGGGTTCGAGGCCGTGGCCAAGGAGTCCGAGGAGGCGCGACCCGGGTTCGACCCGTCTGGCTTCGGACGCGCCATCACCCTCGCGGTCCTGGTGGCTGGCGCGTTCTACGTGCTGGTGATCGGGGCGGTGGCATTCGTCTTCCCCTGGCGCGACCTCGTGGCGAACCACCTCGGCACCGAGGCGGCGTTCGCGCGGGCGTTCGGCTCGGCGGCCATCGCCCGACTGATCCTCGTCGCGGCGCTGCTGTCGCTGCTGAAGGTATTCAACGGGAACTTCGTCGCCGCCACGCGCATGATCCTCGCCATGGGCCGACGCGACCTCGTGCCGGCCGCGTTCGGCGCCGTGCATCCGCGCTACGGAACGCCGGCGCGGGCGATCACCCTGCTCGCCCTGCTCACGGCGGCGGCCGCGCTCCTCGGCGACGCGCTGCTCGTGCCGATCACGGAGGTCGGGTCGCTCGCCGCCGGCGTCGGCTGGTGCGCCGCCTGCCTGGCGTTCCTGCGCGGCCGCGTCGGGCCGGGAGGGGGAAGGGGCCTCGCGATGCTCGGCGGCGTCGTCAGCTTCGGGATCGTCTTGATGAAAGTGGTTCCGGTGATCCCGGGCAGCTTCACGCGCGCCGAATGGATCGTGCTGGCGGGCTGGTGCGCGCTCGGGCTTCTGGCGTGGGGACGCGGGAGAAGCGGTTCGCGCTCATCGAGTCCGTGAACGGGGGGTGGCTCGACCTGGCTCGGGATTGGTTTCGGGAGATGCCCTCCCCCTCACGAATCTCCCCTCAAGCGAGCGGGGGCGGCCCGTCACTCCGAGGGAGGTCACTCCGAGCGAAGCGAGGAGGCTAGGCGGCAGGCACGGAACCCGTCGACCGACGCCGGAGCACGCCGATAAGGCTCTCGGGCGCTCCGCGCCCTCAGAGAGACACCCCTAGCTCCCGGGCTTCCGATACGGTGGCACCTCCACCAGCACCCGACCGATCACCGCCAGCGTCGCGCCCTTCCACATCGAAGGGACCCCGCGGATGAACGTGACGACGCCCGCGGTGGGCGAGCGCACCTCGCCCGTCCGTCGCCCGAGGTAGTCCGTGGTGTAGCCCAGCACCGCCCCAGCAGCGACGGTAGCGCCCCGCCCCACCATCGCGAAGAACATCCCCGCCGAATCCGCCGCCAGGCGCGTACTGGCGTCCAGCCAGACGGGGTGCTCGACGGGCCGCACCGCGCGGTCGATCATGCGCAGCCCCCCGAGGACGTTCAGCACGCCGTCCGTCAGCAGCCGCAGGTCCTCCGGCTCCACCGTCCCGCTCCGCCCCGCCTCGGCGACGAGGACCGTCTTTCCCAGCGACATGGCGTAGCCGCCGAGGTTGCGGCGGCTCGCCGCGTCGCCGAGATCGAAGTCGCGCACGATGATGTGGTCGAGGCCGAACGCGAGCGCCAGCGCCCGCGATGCCGAATCCTGCGCGGGCTGACCGCCGCGGAACCAGTAACTGTAGGGACGCAGGTCTTCATCCAGATCCCCGCCGTGGAGGTCGATCACCACGTCGGCTGGTTTCACCACCTGATCGGCCACGGCGGCCAGCGCGCGCTGCGTCTGGGTGCCGGCCGGGTCGCCCGGGTACTGACCGTTCATCCCTTTGCCGTCGACGGGATTGAGATGGACGGTCATCTGCGTGAACGAGGCGACGTTCAGCAACGGGGCGACGATCACCGTTCCCGAGATCGTCCTGGGATCGAGCTGCCCGATGATCCGGGTGAGCGCTACGATCGACGTGTACTCGGTGCCGTGGCTCCCCGCCACGAGCGCGACCACCGGGCCGGGGCGGGTGCCGTTGACGACGGCGATGGGGAGGTCGGTCGCCGAGTCTACGCCGGCGGGGACGCGGATGGCGCCGTAGGCGACCTGCCCCCGCCTCGCGCTCGCGGTCCCGACGGCCACGGTTGCCCGCGCGTCCGGCTGCTGGGCGGCCAGCCCGGCGGGGGCCGTGAGCACTGCGAGGGCGAGGCAGAACGGGACAGGGCGCATCATGGTTTCCAAGTTCCTTTGGCGACGGCCGGCACGAAGTCGTCGAGGCCCTGGGGTGGGAAGTCCAGGGTTCTTCCCTGCTCCGCGCTCTGGTAGGCCGTCATCAGGACGCGGACGACCTCGAGACCGTCGTCGAGCGTCAGCTGGGGCTGCTCCTTGCCGAGAAACACCCGGACGAAGTGCCGGTCCTCCGCTTCGTAGCCGTAGGCCGCCGCCTCGTTGGCGACCACCGGCATCAGGCCCATCTCGGCGTTCTGCTTCTCGACAAGGTCCTCGCCGGTCTTCCCCTTCACTTCCCGGCTGAAGAACAGCTTCAGCCCCGCGTCCAGCGAGTTCCACGACAGCGAATATTCGGGGCCCAGCAGCTCGGCCGACAGCCGCAGGCCGGCGCCGACGAAGCTCCACGACGTGGTCGCCTCGCCGAGCACTTTGTGACCGTCGTCGGTCGCGAATTCGACGATCAGGCTGGCGAAGTCTTCGGCCGGGCGCTTCCCGTAGTCCACGTCCGGGCCCATCTGTTGGCCGAGCCGCTTCACGTACTCGGGGCGGGTCCACTTGAGGCTCGCCATGTGGGCGGTGATGCGCTTGGGACTCACCGTGGACCGCGCGGCGCCGGGCTTGGTGAGCAGGTGGCGCACCACCAGCGCCGAGTGGCACATCATGTCGTTCAGGACGCCGCCGCCCTGGAGGTCACCGCGCCAGAACCACGGCATGTGGGGACCGCTGTGCTCCTCGGCGGCGCGGGCGAGATACGGCCGGCCGGTCAGCGCCGCGCCGCGGGCCCAGATGATGGCGCGTCCCCATTCGACCTGAGGGGCGAACACCTGGTTCTCGAGATAGCCATGCTTCAGGCCCGCCTGCTTCACGAGCGCGACGACGCGCTTGGCCTCGGCGACGTTGCGGGCCAGCGGCTTCTCGCATGCGATGCCGGTCAGGGCCCCCTTCCCACCCGTCACCGCGTGGGCGATTTCCTCGACGTTCTCGATGCGCGCGAAGTTCGGGCCGCAGAGCCACAGCGCCTGGATCGCGGGGTCGGCCACCATGGCGGCGATGGAGTTGTACGGCTTCGTCTCGCCGACGTCGAGCTTGCGAGCGAGCGCGGCGGTCTCCTCCGCGTGCTTGGCGTTCGGGCTCCACACGCCGAGCACGTCGGCGTCGCGGACGCCTCGAAAGCCCTGAAGGTGAAAACGGGCGTTGAACCCGCTGCCGATGAAGCCGACACCTAGCCTCTCACCCATCCCCACCCCGTTTCCGGTTGCCTGTTGCCCGTCACCCGTACCGCACGCCGAGCTTGGTGAGCGCCTCCGGGGGACAGCCCTTCCACTCGGCGACGAAGGTGTTGCCGATGTAGCCCAGGTCAGCGATCCCCATGCGGCTCGAGAAGAATCCCGACGCCGTGAAGTCGCGGAAACTGTTGAAGAACGCGACGCCGGCGGAGTACTTGGGGCTGGCCTTCTTGGGCCACGCGATGTCGTCGAGGACCGCGGCCCGCTCGGCGTCGGTGCAGGCGATGAACGTCTTGGCGTAGCGGTCGTCGCACTCGTGGTCGAGCCAGGCGAGCCCGCCGCGCACCGGCGTTTGGAGGTCGGTGTCGTCGCCGAGCATGAAGTCCATGAACTCGGGCACGCCGGCGTCGGTCGCGCTCCCCGAGCGCTCGTCCTTGGGCAGGATCAGGTCCACGAGCACGCGCACCGTCTCCCATTCGTGCGCCGCGAAGTTCTTGGGGTCATAGGCGCCTCGGGCACGAGCTTCGCGCGCTAGGGCGACCGCATCGTGCACAGACTCCGGCGCCCACCGGAATGCCGTTGCCAGCGGCGCTATGGCCAAGAGGCGCACAGCATCTCGACGAGTCATTCCGTCCGACTGTCCGACAGTCCGACCGTCCGACCTCATAGCGCTCCCTTCTTCATCTGGTCCGCGATGTAGTCACTGGTGCGCATCGACAGCGCCAGGATCGTCCACGTCGGGTTCTTGTCGGCCTGGGAGACGAAGGGCCCCCCGTCGGCGACGAACAGGTTCTTCACCTCGTGCGCCTGGCCCCAGCGGTTCACGACCGACGTCTTGGGGTCGTCCCCCATCCGCGTGCCGCCGAGCTCGTGGATGATCGTGCCGCCCGCCGCGATGCCAAAGCCTCGCTCCGCCGTCGGCATCGGCGAAAACACCTCGCCCCCCAGCTCGGCGACCAGCGCGCGGAACGTCTCCTGCATGTGCTTGACCTGCTTGTATTCGTGGTCGGTCCACTTCCAGTGGAACCGCAGCACGGGAATCCCCCAGCGGTCGACCTGGCGCGGGTCGAGCTCGCAGTAAGTGTCGTCGTTGGGGATCATCTCGCCGCGCCCCGAGAAGCCGATCGTGGCGCCGTAGTAGTGGCGGTAATCGGCCTTGAGCTGCTTGCCATAGCCGCCGCCGGATGGGTAGCGATGGATGCCGCCCATGAAACCGTAGCCCGGCATGCCGCGGCCGCCCCACACCTCGATGTGATAGCCGCGCGGGAAGTCCAGCTTCGAGTTGTCGAGCCACCACGGCATGTAGAGGTGCATGCCGCCCACGCCGTCGTGGTTGTGCGGCACGTGGTCCATCAGTTTCGGGATGAAGCCCGCCACGTCGGTCCCGGTCGTGTCGGTGATGTACCTGCCGACCGTGCCGCTGCCGTTGGCGAGCCCATTGGGGAACAGCGTCGAGCGCGAGTTGAGCAGCAGGCGCGAGGATTCGAGCGCGCTCGCCGCGAGCACCACGACCTTGGCGCGGACGTGCTGGTCGGTGCCGGTCGTCTTATCCACGTAGGCGACCCCCGTCGCCCGGCCGGCGGCGTCCAGCGTGACCTCGCGCGCCATCGCGTTGGTCACCAGGGTCAGCTTGCCGGTGGCGAGCGCGGGCGCGATCAGCACGTTCGTGGAGGTGAAATTGGAGTTCGTCTTGCAGCCGCGGTTGCACTGCCCGCAGTAGTGGCACGCGGGGCGGCCGTTCAGGGGACGGGTAAGGATCGAGAGCCGCGCCGGAATACAGGTGACGTGCAGCCGGTCCGCGGCCTGTTTGACCAACAGCTCGTAGCAGCGCGGCTTCGGGGGCGGCTGGAAGACGCCGTCGGGCTCGTTCGGCAGGCTCTCCTTGCTGCCGAAGATCCCCACCAGCCGGTCCACGCGGTCGTACCAGGGAGCCACGTCCTCATACGCGATGGGCCAATCGTCGCCCAGGCCGTCCCGGGTCTTGCGCTTGAAGTCGTAGGGCCCGAAGCGCAGCGAGATGCGCCCCCAGTGATTGGTGCGGCCGCCCACCATGCGCGCCCGCCACCAGCGGAAGTCGGTGCCGGGCGCGCGGGTGTAGGGCTCGCCAGGGATGTCCCAGCCCCCGATGCAGGCGTCGAACTCGCCGAACGGCCGCTCCGGCGTGGAGGCGCCGCGCCGCGGCGACTCGTACGGCCAGGTGAGCATCGCCGAGTCGCTGCGGTTGTCCCAGGGCCCCCCGGCCTCGAGGACGATCACCTCGGCCCCGGCCTGGGTCAGGGTGTACGCCGCCATGCCGCCGCCGGCGCCCGAGCCGACGATGCAAACGTCGAAGACCTTGGACTGCGTGGGACGTGGGGAGTGGGGAGTGAACATGAGGGGCCAAGATGCAGCGAGCCGACGAGAGTCGCCAGTTGCCGGCAACCGGTCACCGGCAACGGCAACGTTTCACACGGTGCAGGCAGTGACCGCCTGTTTGAGCGAGGCGAGGGGGTCCCGCGTCGGCACGAATTCGTGGGCGACGAAGCCCGGGAATCCCAGGTCCGCGATGGCTGTGGCGATGGCGCGCCAGTCGAGCTCCTGGGTGTCGTCGAGCTCGTGGCGTCCCGGCACCCCGCCGGTGTGGAAATGGCCGATGTGGGCGGCGTGCGTCCGGATGGTACGGATGATGTCGCCCTCC
>QHVC01000141.1 GCA_003222205.1 Gemmatimonadota bacterium
GACAAGGAGATCATGACGCTGGACGAGATGATCCGGCTGTTCTCCCTCGAGAGCATCCTCAAGAAGCCCGCGGTGTTCGACATGACGAAGCTCGAGTGGATGAACGGCCAGTACCTCTCGATGGCCTCGGCCCAGGACCTGTACCCTCTGGTCGCGCCACAGCTCGAGAAGCTGGGCCTGAATGGCAACCAGGCGGCGGTGCTCAAGGCGATCGCCGCCGTGAAAACCCGCTCGCGCACGACGCTGGACGTCGCCCGGCAGGTGGCGGTGCGGCTGGACGCGAAGTTCGTCGAGGTCGACGAGAAGGCGAAGCGGGAGATCGCCAAGGACCCCGCCGGCCACGTGGCCGCGCTGCAAGCGGCGTTGGCGGTATTGAAGGACGCGGACTGGAAGCCGGAAACGCTGGAGCGGGCGCTGCGCGAGCTGGCCGAGCGCCGCGGAGTCGCGAGCGGCAAGATCTTCCAGCCAATCCGCATCGCCCTGACGGGCGGCACGGTCAGCGAGCCGGTGAACGAGCTGCTCTACGTCGTCGGGAGGGACGCTGCGCTGAAGCGACTCGCGGACGCCGCTACGGGATCGCCTTGACGGTGTCGGCCGGCTGCTTCTGGCGTCGCTGGAACTCGCGCTCGGCGTCTTTGCGGGCTCGCAGCTCGCGGACGTAGCGCCGGAAGTCCTGGTAGGTCTGCGCCCGCGCCGCGGCGCGCATGATGTCCTGCCGCATCTCTTCGAGGTGCCGCGACCGCAGCGCTTCGTCGTAGTTCCCCTGCGGCAGGCGCAGCGGCAGCAACGCGAGCGCCGCGGTGGGAATCTTGATCCCCGCGATGTGGATGTATGCCGAGTCGATGCCGAAGGTCTTCCCGGCCACGTCCGTCGTCCACGACGGGCGGCGCCGCTCGCGCTGCTCTTCGTCGTAGATGTCGTTGAGCGAGTCCACCATCGCCCGCAGCCGCCGCACCACTACCGAGTCGCGCGACGTCGAATCGCCGTAGATCTCCTCCGCCACGTCGGCGGGCAGCGCCGGCCGCGGACTGACCCACAGACGCCCGTCGCCGAGCGTCGGGCCCGGGATGAACGAGCGCGGGCCCAGCACCGGCGACCGCGCCACCACCGCGGTGTCCGGCACGCCGGGCGGCGACACCTTGACCCCCGCTACCGGGGACGGCGGGACCGCCCGCCCGTAGCCGCCCACTTTGCGAGACCGGTTCGGGCGCGCGGCGCCGTACGGCGGCAACTCCACTTCCCGCGACACGGTGATGAACCGGGCGTGCTCCGAGCCCTGGAAGCTCAAGGTGGCGCGCAAGAACACGACCGCAGCGACGACGTGCAGCGCCGCCGCAACCACCCAGCCGGTCCGCGACCGGAGCGACGAGACCTGCCGGAACTCAAACAGCGGCCAGCACCTTCCCGAGGCGCTCGGCGGCCTCGCGCAGCCGCGCCGTCCCCACCGTCAAGGCGACGCGGAAGAATCCTTCCGCCCCGGGGCCGAACGCGCTCCCCGGCAGCACCACGACGCCGGCCTCCTCGATCGCGCGGCGCTGGAACGCCCCCGAACCGAGTCCCTCCGGCAGCGGCACCCACACGTACAGCGTCGCGCGCGGGACCTCGGCGTCGAAGCCGCTCGCCGCGAGCGCCGGCACCATCGCGTCCCGCCGCTCCCGGAACTGCGCCACGTAGCCGCGGATGATCTCCTCCGCGTCACCGAGCACGGCGGCGCCGGCCGCCTGCACCGCGAGGAACGCGCCCGTGTCCACGTAATTCTTCACTTTCGCCATCGCGGCGATGAGCTCGCGCTTCCCCACCGCCCACCCCAGCCGCCACCCCGTCATGCAGAAGCTCTTCGAGAGCGAATGGAATTCGACCGCGACCTCGCGCGCGCCCGGGATCTCGAAGATGCTCGGCGCGACGTACCCGTCGAAGGTGATCTCGCAGTACGGGTTGTCGTAAGCGATCAGGATGTCGTGGCGCTCGCAGAACTCGACCGTGCGCTCGAGGTAATCGCGCGGGGCGACCGCCGCGGTAGGGTTGTTGGGGTAATTGAGGTAGACGAGCTTGGTGCGCCGCACGACGTCCTTGGGAATCTCCTCCATCTCGAGCAGGAACTGCGTGCGCGCGGTGAGCGCGTACAGGTACGGCTCGGCCCCCGCTAGCACCGTACCGCCGTGATAGACGGCGTACCCGGGATCCGGCACGATGGCGACGTCGCCGGGGTCGAGCACCGCCGCCGCGAAGTGGGCGATGCCCTCTTTCGAGCCGAGCAGCGGGTGCAGCTCCGCGAACGCATCGAACGTCAGCCCGAAACGCCGCTTCAGGTACGCCGCGGCCGCCTCCCGGAACGCCGGCAGGCCGATCTGGAACGGATAGCGGCTCATCGCCGGGTCCTGGATCGCCTGGGTCAGCGCCGCGACGGCCACGCGCGGCGGCGGGAAGTCCGCGTCGCCCGCGCCGACGTCGATCAAGTCGACGCCCTGCTGGATCAGCCGGCGCTTGATCGCGGGCAACTCGGCCATCGGGTACCCCGGCAGCGCCGCGAGTCGCTTGGAGAACTCGGTCACGTCTCCCCTCTACGTTGTCCCTCTACGCCTTCCCTCTACGCCGCTCTCTTTACGTTTTCGCTTCTGGAATCTACACCTTGTCCCTAACGTGGGAGCCCGGCCCGCGGCAGGAACATCCCGGGGGCGTACGCGATGGCGTCGACGGCGATCAGCAGCCCGTCGCGCGGCAGTGTCTGCACCCCCACCACGGTGCCCGCCGGCGGGTTGCGCGGCGGGAAGTACGCGGGGCCGGCGTCGCGGATCGTCTGCAGGTCCGTGGGGTGGAGGCTCACCACGTACACGGTGAGTTTGGTGACGTCGGCCGGGGTCGCGCCGGCGATGCGCAGCACCTGGGTCAGGTTGGCGAACGCCTGCGCGGCCTGCGCCTTGAGATCGCCGGGACCGACGAGGTGGCCGAGGCTGTCGAGGGCCACCTCGCCCGAGACGTACACGGTCGTGCCCACCTTCACGGCGTGGGTGAACCCGTCGAGCCCGGCCATCGTCCCGGGGTTGATGTAGCGCCGGTCCGGCGTGGGCCCACCCAGCCGCTCGGGCGGGCCCGCGGTCATGCACCCCGCCGCCAGCATCGCGCCGAGTCCCCACCAATACCGCCCCATCGTGGTGCCCTCCGGAATTCGACGTTTCAGGCGGGAGCGCCGATCCCGTGGCGCGCGAAGAACTCCTCGCACGTCTCGAGTACCTCCTGCCACGGGCCGACCACGCGGCTCGCGCGCGGGAGGCCCTCGAGAATCATCGCGCCGTAGCGTTTCGTGACGACGCGCCGGTCCAACAGGACTACGGCGCCCACGTCGCTCTTGCTGCGGATCAGGCGCCCGAATCCCTGCTTGAGCTTCAGGGCGGCGTGCGGCACCAGATAGTGCGTGAAGCCGTCGAGCCCCTGCTCGCTAAGACGCTCGAGCCGCGCCGCTGTTAGCGGCTCCGTCGGCACCCGGAACGGGAGTTTGGCGAGAATCAGCACGCGCAGCGCCCGCCCCGGAACATCTACCCCTTCCCAGAACGAATCGGTCCCCAAAAGGATCGCCGAGCCGAGCTCGCGGAAACGCCGTAGCAGGAGATCGCGCGGCGCGGTGCCCTGGACCAGCAGCGGCCACCGGCCGCCGATGCGCCCGTCGATCGCCTGGGCCGTGCGCTTGAGCGCCGCGTGGCTCGTGAACAGGCAGAACAGCCCCCCGTCCGACGCGTGCGCGAGATCCAGCAGCGCCCGGGCGACTCCCGCATCGTGCCCCGACTCGTCGTCCCGGGGCTCGGGGAAGTCGGTCGGAATCCCGAACACGCACTGCGAGGGGAAGTCGAACGGCGACGCGAGGATCTCCCGCACGCTGACCCGCGACGGCGGCCGGTCGAGGCCCAACCGCTCCTCGAGGAACGTGAACTCGCGTCCCGCGGCGAGCGTCGCGCTCGTCAGCACCACCGTCTCGACGCGGTCGAACAGGGATTCCTTGAGCAGCGGGGCGAGGTCGAGCGGCACCGCCGCCGCCAGGATATTCGCTTGACGTCGACCGCGGCGCTCGAGCCAGCGCACCGCCGGTCCGCCACCCGGCGCGGGACGGAGCGCGGCGGTGAGGCCCTGGGCCGCCGCCGCGAGGCGCCGCACCACGCCCCGCAGCTCGCCCAGGAGCTGCGCCTTGCGCTCGGCGGGATCGTCGAGCGCCAGCCGGTCGGCGACGGTCTCGACGCCGTCCCGCAACCGATCGAAGGCCACGAGCAGGTTGTCGAGCGCGACCCCAAGCCCTTCGGCCCACACCGGATCTTCGGCGAACGCCTCGGTGAGCCGCAGCGGCGTCTCTGACTCGGTGCGCCGCGCCAGGTGCGCGAACAGCTCGTCGGCCCAGCGGCGCGCCGAGCGCAGCGCCTCGCCGAGGCCCTTGGTGACGAGGTCGCGGCTCGCGGCGCTGAGCAGGTCCTCGCGCTCGGCCAGCTCGCGCGTCAGCGTGGGGAGCAGGCCGCGCCCGCCGCGCTCCAGCCGCCCCAGCAGTCGCTGCACGCCGACCTGGCTCACCTGCGCGCCGAGGTGCCGGGCGGCGACGTCCTCGAGGTGGTGCGCCTCGTCGAGAATGAGCCGGCGGTACGGCGGCAGCACCGCGGCTTCCAGCCAGTTGTCCGAGGCCAGCCGCACGGCGAGGTCGGAGGCGAGGAGGTGGTGATTCACGACGACGACGTCCGCCTCGGCGGCGCGGCGCCGCGCCTGGAACACGAAGCAGCGCTCGAAGTGCGGGCACTTGAGTCGCGTGCACAGGTCCGACTCGGCGGCCACCGCGTCCCACACGTCGTCGGACGGCTCGTCGGCCAGGTCCGACAAGCTGCCGTCGGCGCTGCGGCCCGCCCACGCCGCCACCGCCTCGAGCTCGGCCGCCGCGTCGGTCTCGAACAGCGAGCCCGCCGCGCCGCGCGCCTGCTCGAGCCGCGCCAGACACACGTAGTTCCGCCAGCCCTTGAGCAACGCGAACGTCGGCGTGTGCTCGCCGGTCGCGAGCGCCCGCGCCAGCGCGGGCAGGTCTTTGCCGACGAGCTGCTCCTGGAGATTGATCGTGTTGGTCGAGACGACCGTGCGCTCGCCGTTAGCGCGCGCCCACGCGAGCGCGGGCACCAGGTAGGCGAACGACTTCCCCACGCCGGTGCCCGCCTCGAGCAGCGCCACGCCGCCGTCGTTGTAGGCGTCGGCGATGTACGCGGCCATGTCGCGCTGGCTGGGGCGGTCCTCGAACGTGCCTAGCGCCTGCGCCGCCGCTCCGCGCGGCGACAGCAGGCCGGCGATCGCCACGGCATCGAGGCGCGCCGCCGCCCGCGGCCGCGGCACCTCGACGACGATGTAGAGCTCGGTGACCTCGTTGTCCACGATACCGAAACCGACGCCGCCGTCGTGCAGGCGTGCCGCGACGGAGAGGTCCGCGCCCGAGGGCTCAAGGACGCCGCTGGGGTGGTTGTGGAGCAGCAGCTCGCCGCGCTGGGCGATGCCCGGGAGCGCGAGCACCGCGTCCACGGTGCCGCGGGCGGCCACGCGCGCCGTCACGATCGCGCCGTTGCCGTCGAGCCCGGCGACGAACGACACTTCACGGCCGTGCGTCGCGCGGATCTCCGCGCGCAGCAGCTCGCGAACGGCCGGGGCGAGCCGCTCCACGCTCACGTCTTGAGCTCGCGCTTCTTGGCCGCCGGAAACAGCACGTTGTTGAGGACCAGACGATAGCCTGGCGAATGCGGGTGCAGCGACAGATCGGTCGGCGGATCGCCGATCTGATGCTGCGGGTCCTCCGGATCGTGGCCGCCGAAGAAGGTCCAGGTACCCTTCCCGTGGTCGCCGTGGATGTACTTCACCCACGGCGCGCCCTCTTCGTCGCCGAGCACGGTGTCGCCCGGCTTCAACCGCTCCCGCACGAACGACGTCGTCAGCCCGTAGAAATCGGGGATCACCTGGCGGTGGTTCTGCACCAGCATCGCCGGCACCGGGTCGATCTTCGCGCTGAAGTTGAA
>QHVC01000028.1 GCA_003222205.1 Gemmatimonadota bacterium
CGCCCGCAGGCGGTACGGCGGACATCTATGCGGCGTCGCTCACGCGCGACGGTGAGACCCTCGGCCCCGCCACTGCGGTCGTCGAGCTCAACCACCCGACGGCAACCGATCAGGGCGTGAGCCTGCGCAAGGATAGTCGGGAGATCTTCTTCTTTTCGACCCGCCCCGGGGGATCCGGGGGCAACGACCTCTGGACCTCCACGCGTCAAAGCGCGCACGACGCATGGTCGACGCCGACCAACCTCGGGACGCCGCTCAACTCGTCTGCGGCCGATCAGCAGCCGAGCCTGTCGTTCGATGGCCGCACGCTGCTGTTCGCCTCGAATCGCGCCGGCGGGTTCGGCGGCACCGACATCTGGATGTCGACCCGCACGCCGAGCGGGCACTAACGGAGGATCTCTCATGAAACCCGCGCCGCGTGCCGCCGCGAATCGACCGGCGTGCCCCCCGAGACGCTCGCGATTGCTCCGCTCGCATCCATGGCGGCTGAAGATGCGCCCCGCTACTCCGACTGGTCCGCCCCGGTCAACCTCGGCGCGCCGGTGAACACCAGCTTCATCGACCAGGGCGCGGACATCTCCAAGGACGGCTTGAGCCTGTACTACTTCTGCGGCAACTGCCCCGACACGTTCGGGAACGCCGACATCTGGGTCGCGCACCGCGCCAGCATCGACGCCGCCTGGGGAACGCCGCAGCGCCTCGGAGCCAATGTCAACTCGCCCAGCAATGAGACTGCCGCCCGCCTGTCCATCGACGGCCACCGCCTGTACTTCACAAGCGATCGCAGCGGCGGGTTCGGCGGCACCGACATCTACGTCTCGCGCCGCCGCGACAAGCGTGACGACCAAGGCTGGGAGCCGGCCGTGAACCTCGGCAGCGGCGTCAACACGAGCGCCGGCGAGGCCCAGCCGGCACCCTTCGAGGACGAAGCGACCGGGACGACGCTTCTTTACTTCGCCTCGAACCGCGCCGGCGGCCCGGGCATGAACGACATCTACGTCAGCACGCTCCAGGCGGACGGAACCTTCGGCTCCGCAGCGGCGGTGGCCGAGCTGAACACCCCCTCGCAGGACCAGCAGCCGGCGATCCGGCGCGACGGCCTGGAGCTGTTCCTCGGATCCGATCGGACGGGAACGGTGGGGTCGATCGACCTGTGGGTCTCGACACGGGCGAGCACGACAGATCCGTGGTCGCCGCCGGTGAACCTGGGGACGGTCGTCAACAGCACGGTGCAGGACGGTCGTCCGGCGCTCTCGTTCGACGGCACGCAGCTCTACTTCCAATCGCCGCGGCCGGGTGGGTTGGGAAGCTTCGATCTCTACGTAACGACGCGGACCAAACTGCAAGGGCCGAACTAGCTCGCCTCCAAGAACGCCCCCCTCTCCCGGCAGTGCCTGCCCCGAGCGCAGCGAGGGGGAGAGGGGGTCAGGGGGAGAGGTACGAAGCGAGCGTCAGGGCGTCCGTCCCCGCCCCAGGCGGAGCGCCCCGCGCACCGTCAGCGCCGACACTTGCTCGAGCCGCTGGGTCATCGCCTTCGCGGGGAAGTTGTAGCGCTCCAGGGAATACACGATGCCGATGGCGCCCTGACCCAGCTGGTACTCGATCCCGGTCCCGATCGTGTAGGCGGTCTTGGGGTGGTCCAGGCCGTTGACGGCTACCACGGGCAGGAACGCGCCGCGCGCCACCGCTTGCATCGCCCCGCCCAGGAACGGCAGGCGGCCCTCGACACCCAGCTGCAGCGTATTCCAGCGCTGCCGCGCGAGCTCGGTGGAGTACACGCGGCGGCTCGCGCCGGCCGAGAAACTCAACTCGGTACCGGCGCGTACCCGCCCTTCCGCGCTCAACTCCCCGACGTCGCGATTGAGCCCACCCGGCGTGCGCGCTGTCAGCGACCCATCCCCTACCCTCACGGCGAGCGCCCAACGACCGCTGACCTGCAGCGTGGCCTCGCCGCCGATCATCGGCCCGGAGAAGCGCTCGACGCCCGACCCGGGGTCGACGCGCAATTCGATGGCCGCGACGAACGCCGCGGCCTCGATGCGCCGCTGCGCGGCGGCCGGCGTCGTCACCGCACTGCACGCCAGGACAATCAGCGCCCGCTTCAGGGGGGGGACCCGATCCCGGCGGCCGGCGCGATCACCAGCACCGTGCGCGCGATCCGCTCCTGGTTGCGACGCAGGATCGCGTCGTTCCGGGCGAGGCGCTCCGCGCGGCGCCGGGCATTCTCAGCGACGTTTTCCGGCAGGTCGCGATGGCGGCGCCGGTAGACAAGGGAGATGCCGCCGGTCACGACGGCGACCCCGGCGAGCGCGCGGGACGCCGACGGCATCCCGCGACCCAGGTCACGGCTCGTGAGGTGGTCCGAGATCACTACCGCCGCCGCCGCGACCCCCAACGCCTTCAAGAGATCGGCGCGCGCCGCAGCATCCGTCACCTGCTCGGACAAGAGCTGCCCGGGCCCGAGCGCCGGCAGCGTGTCTTCCAGCGGCTCCCGGTCGTAGGCGAGGTCGAAGTAGGTCCGCGCCGTGTCCCGCGTCGAGCGCAGGCGGCTCTGACCCACTACGAGCAGCTCGTAGCGTCCCGGCGGCGCCAGGCGTCCGTCGGCGAGCAGGCCGTTCCAGTCGATTTCCCGCAACCCCTCGCTCACCGCCGAGAACAGGGTGACGCCGACGGGCGCCAGCACTCCGACCGACGACAGCCGTACGTCGAGCGTCGCCGAGTGCGTGGCGACGACCGTGAAGGGGACGCGCTCGGTGCGGGGATCGACCCGCCGGTCAGCAACTGGACGGGCCGCCACGGCGAACGTCAGGCGGCGCGCCTGCGCGAACATCCCGAGCTGGACCGGCGTGAACGTGGCCGGGTCGAGATCGGTAAACGCGTCCCGCTCCAAGGCGGCCCGGAAGTACAGCACGGCAGAGTCGCCTTGGCCGCGGAGGGCCAGGGCCGCCCCCAGGTACTTATAGGCGTCCACGCGCTGCTCGGCGGTCACTTCGAACGGCCAGCTCGGCGACACCACCTGCCGCAGCAACAGCAGGGCCCGCTCGATGTCCACTTGCTCGTAAGACTGGTGCGCCTGCTGCAGGAGCTCGGCGGTGCTGTTCTGGGCCGTCGCGGGACCGGCGATGAGCGCGGCGAGCGCGAGGCCCAGCGTCGATCGCCTCACGTCCCGGGGCCCCGCCCGCGCAGCGTGATGCGCCCCAGGGACACGGTGCTGTCGGCGGGGACGAGGATGAGGGTGTCGAACGTCTGATATCCCGCCGCCTGGACGCGCAATCGCCGCGCGCCAGCCGCCACGGCCCGGTCCACGACGCTACCGACGCCGATGCGCCGGCCGTCAATCAGGATCTCGGCGTCCGTCGGGCTCGTCAACAGCCGCAGCTTGCCCGTGACCGCCGGCGCCACCGGTCGCACCAGGAGGGTGCGGCCGGACGATTCACCACTTGCGCCCCGGTCCGGCGTGGAGTCCGCGAGGCGCGCCACGTCCGCCGTGAGCTGCGTCGCGGGATGCGGCCGGCCGATCCACCAGGAGACCCCGAGAAGCACCGCCGCCGCCGCCGCGATCCTGGCAGTGCGGGCCCGAGCGCCGCGGCGCTTCGCGTGCCTTGGCACGGGGATCGGCGACGTCGGAGCTTCGGGAAGTGGCGGCATCGGCCGGGCGGCGACGGGCCCGATCGTCTCGCCGCGGGCCAGGGCCTGGAGCGACCGCTCGCTCGCCAACCGGTCCCCTTCCGAAAAGGGAATCGCCTCGATGGCCGCCGACATGGCGCGGGTCGTCTCGAAGCGTTCCTCCGGGCTCTTCGCGAGGGCACGGTCGAGGACATCGCAGAGGGCGTCCGGCACGTCGTCGCGCACGAGCCGCGGGTCCGGCACGGACGTGAAGAAATGATGCTGCATCAGGCCGGCGAGCGTGTCCGAGTGAAAGGGCAGGTCGCCGGTGAGCATGTGAAATCCCACGATGCCGAGGGAGTATTGATCGCTCTGTGGCTCCGCACGCCGGCCGGCGCACTGCTCGGGGCTCATATACGCGGGCGTGCCGATCACGGTGCCGTCGACGGTGAGCTCCACGTCGGACGCCCGCAGCGCGACGCCGAAATCGGAGACAAGTACGCGGCCATCGCGGTCGATCAGGATGTTGGCCGCCTTGATGTCCCGGTGCACGATGTCGCGCTCGTGCGCGTAGGCCATGGCGCGGCTGACGCCGCGCAGCACGTACACCACGACGGGGATCGGCAACGCCCCCTGGGCGGCGATGATCGCATCGAGCGAGCGGCCTTCGACGAACTTCATCGCGATGTGCAGCACCCCACCCACCTGCCCGACCCGATACACGGGGACGATGTTGGGGTGATCGAGCTCGGCCACGGTGCGCGCCTCCCGCTTGAAGCGCGCCACGGCGCGGCCGGTGAGGCCAAAGTCAGGGGACAGAACTTTGAGCGCGACCGTTCGCTGCAGCCCCACCTCCGTGGCCCGGAAGACGATGCCCATGCCGCCCCGGGCCAGCTCCTCCTGAACCTCGTATTCCCCGGACAGGCTCATGCGCACACGCCGCAGCAACTGGTCATCCGCTTCCGGGGGAAGAACGAGCGTGGATTCGTGGGGGTCGGCGACGGACGTACCACAACTGGCACAGAACCGCGCCGGCGGGGCCACCTCGGCCCCGCAGTTGAAGCACTTCACGGCCGCACGCGGATGGCCTGGCGAATCGTCGGCGCCGAGTCGGTGAAGATCGAGCTCACCAGCCGGACCGTCAGCGTGTCCCACCCGATCGAGACTCCGCGGAGCGAGTCTTGCCCCACGGTGACGACGAGGATGGCGGTATCGATCGAGATGACGCTTAACGACGGCGTCGGCTGTAGGGCTCCGCCGACTCGCACGGTGACCGTAAATGGGATGGTCGCACCTGGAGCGACGACCGAGTCGCCCTGGTAAGCGACCACTATGGACTTCAGCCCGGCGGGGGAGAACACGTCGGTCAGACCACAGCCTACCGCGGTGACTCCGCCCAGGGCTATCAAGGCGAGCAGCGTCACCACGCGCGCGTGCGGCATAAGCGCCTAACGACAGGGGGCGCCTACTTATACGCCAGCGGCACGGGGACTGCAATAGCCGCGGCTACAGCCCCCTCAAAAACCGCACGATCGCCGCCCGCTCTCCCGCCGGCAGTCCCGCGAAGCGGTCGCGCGACGCCTGCGCCTCCCCGCCGTGGAAATCGATCGCTTGCTCGACGGTCGTCGCCCGGCCGTCGTGCAGGAACGCCGACTTGAACCGCAGCCCCATCAGCGGCTCGGTGCGGAACTCCGCCGGCAGCGCCTGGCCGAGACAAATGTCCGCGAGCGTGGGGCCCATGTCGTGGAGCAGCAGGTCGGTGAACGCCGGCACACTCTGATTGCTCAGCACCTTGACCGGATTGGGGCCGGTCGTGAGCGCCGGGACGTGGCAGCCCGCGCACCCGATCTGCGTGAACAGCTGTCGGCTCGCAGCCCGCTCGACCGTGATGCCGGGCGGCGCCGGCGGGGCGAGGAAGCGCACGAAGGCGTCCGCGGCGTCGAGGTCCGCTTGGGAGAGCTCGGGCTCGGGCGTCGGATCGACGCCCGCGGGCAACGGATTGCCGCCGACCGTCTGCTCGACCGCCGACTCCGGATTGGTGATCCCCATTTCCATGACGAACGCCGCCGCGGTGAACTCGCGCAGCGTGGCGACCTGCGCCTTGCGGCCGAAGCGACCCACGTGCCCGTCCGCCGTCATATTGGGACGGCCCGAAATGCCGTCGCCATTCACGTCGTTGGGATCGGCCCGCGCCAGAATCTCCGCCTCCGGGACCGCGTCGAGAAGGCCGAACCCCAGGATCGAGGGCGTTGTTCGCATCGCGGTCGCAGTGGCCAGGGCGGGCACGGGCTCCTTGTCGATCCCGAGTGCGTTGTGCAACGCGGGCGTGACGAACTGCTGAATGACCGGTCCGCCGACGGCGCTCAAGTCGCTGCACACCGCGCCCTGGAACGACGTCGCGTGTACCTCCACCTCGTCGCCCACGGCGCCCGCCACGGGATCCTCGTGGCATTCCGCGCAGCTCGCGGCGTTGAACAGCGGGCCCAGGCCTGTCTCAGGTGTGAACACCGTGGCGAATACGGCGCTGCCGCGGTCGAACAACTGTCGCTCGTCGGTCTTGAGCCCCGTCAACGACCGGCCGAGGCTGCTGCCGCCGGCTTTGGCGAGGAGCCCGCCCGTGGGGAGCTGCCGCTCGCAGGCAGCGAGCCCGAGGGTGATCACGGCGATGGGCAGAAAAATGCGCCCTGACATGACTGCCTCCTATGAGGAGTTTCAGGGCGCGAAGCACCACGCAGGGCGGTAAAGCAGGATGGCTCCCCGAACTCGCGAGTAGCCGTGACGGAGACCACCAGGCCCTCGGTCGCGCGCTCACGGGTTCTGTTCGGGACACGCCTGCTTGCGGTGCTCGGCGGCAACGGCTTAGAATCTCCCCATCCGCAGCGGAGAGCTTCGCATGCGCAGTCTGCGTTCTCACCTCGTCACGCTCGTCGCCGCCCTCGCCGCCGCGGCGCCGGCCACCGCCCAGCAGACGACGACGATCCAGGAGTGGAATGTCCCCTGGGCCAACACGCGCCCGCGCGATCCGTACCTCGACCGCCAGGGCCGCGTCTGGTTCGTGGGGCAGGTCGGCGACTACGTCGGCATGCTCGACCCCCGCTCCGGCGAGTTCAAGAAGTTCGACCTCGCGCCGCACACCGGGCCGCACAACCTGATCCTCGATACGACCGGGATCGTGTGGTACTCGGGGAACGCCTCGGCGCACATCGGCCGGCTCGATCCCAAGGACGGCGGCATCAAGAGGTTCTCCCTCCCGGACTCGGCGGCGCGCGACCCGCACACCATGATCTGGGACCGCCACGGCGACATCTGGTTCACGGTCCAGGGCGGCAACTTCGTGGGCAAGCTCGCGGTCGCCACCGGCCAGGTGCGGCTCGTGCCGATGCAGACGCCGCGCGCCCGCCCCTACGGCATCGCGCTCGACCAGTCGGGGCGCCCATGGTTCGTGGAGTTCGGCACCAACAAGATCGGCACCGTGGATCCGGAGACGTTCCAGCTCACCGAATACCCCCTGCCCCGCGCCGAGGCGCGGCCGCGGCGCATGGCGATCACGTCCGATGGGGCGGTCTGGTACGGCGACTACGCGGGCGGGATGCTAGGGCGCTTCGACACCAGGACCAAGCACGTGGACGAGTGGCCGCTGCCGGGCGGCGCCACGTCCCGGCCTTACGCGGTCACCGTGGACGACCAGGACCGCATCTGGGTGGTCGAGACGGGCGTGCAACCCAACCGCTTCGTCGGCTTCGACACCCGGACACACCGCTTCCTCCCGGCGACCGACGTGCCGAGCGGCGGCGGCACCATCCGCAACATGGTGTTCGACCCGCGCGAGCACGTGATCTGGTTCGGGAGCGACAACAACACCATCGGCCGGGCGACGCTGCCGAGTGTTACCACGAGCGTTCCCTAGTCTCGGCGGCCTGATAGTTCTGGCCTTCGGGCTTTTCAAGAACGGACCGCCCCCGGCCCACACCGGGGGGTTTGGCGAGCCCACGTGCCGGGAGTGCCACTTTGACGCCGACTTGAACCAGCCCGGCGGCGCGGTCGCGATCACCGGCGCGCCGGACCGCTATACCGAGGGCCGGACCTACGAGCTGGCGGTGACGCTGCGACGTGCCGGGATGCTGCGCGGCGGCTTCCAGCTGGCGGCACGCTTCGCCGATGGCGACTCGCTGGGCCGACCGGCCGGCAGCGTGGCGCGCATCGACGCACGCACCGCCGTGGTGTGGGACACCATCACTCACGTCGGCTACATCGAGCACACCGCGGTCGGCTCGGGCGTCAGCAACGCCACTGCCCGCTGGACGATCCGCTGGACCGCCCCCGCCGATCCGCGCGGCGCCGTGGTGTTCCACGTGGCCGCCAACGCCGCCAACGATGATGAATCCCCGCTTGGCGACTTCATCTACACGACATCCCTGCAGGTGCCCGCGGCGCGGCGGTGAGCCGCCCCCCCCCCGCGCTTCAGGGCGTCCCCACCACCACGTTCCCGATGTTCTTCTGCTTGAGCAGCGCGTTGAACTGCGCCAGGTCCTGCGCGACGAGCTGATCGAAGCGCGTGCGCGACGTGCGCAGCTGCTGGCCGAGCAGCTGGCGCACCTCCAGCTGCTGGCGCGTGGGCGCGAAGTCGCCGCTCGCGATCCCTCCAGCGAGATAACTGATCTGCGCCGCGAGCTTCCCCGGCCAGCGCACGTCGTCCTGCCCCCGGCCCGTGAGCCGCAGCTGGTGCAGGTCTTCCTCCACCGCGATGAACTTCTTCTCGAGTGAATCCGTCGCGGTCTGCACGTCGCCCGCCGTGCGATCCGCCGCGAGCACCGTCCGCAGGGCGGCCAGCTGGCTGCGCACCAGCTCGATCTGGTTAATCAGCCCCACGGTCGCCGTGAAATCGTTCTGGAGATCGAGGAGCACCGAGTCTTGCGTCCCGATCTCCGCCTCACTGCCGCCCGAGTTCGGGTCTTTGCGTACGACCAGCGGCTGCGTGAACTCCTGGCCGCCGACCGACAGCTTCACGGTGTAGTTCCCTGGCGGCATCAGCACCAGGATCGCCCCGATCCCCGGCGCCGGCCGCCACCCCTCCGCACCCAGCCGCACGTCGGGCGCGTACAGCGGCGGAGTGCGCAGCCGCGCCGCCGGCGTGGAATCGTTGCGCAGGTCCCACCACACGCGGTTGAGCCCCGCGTTCTTCGTGCCCTTGAGCGTCCGGATCGTCTTGCCCCCCGCGTCTTGGATCGTGAGTGTCACGTCGCCCGTGGGCGCGCCCTTCAGCCAGTAGTTGATCGTCGCGCCGTACGGCGGGTTCTGGCCGGCGGTGGGATCGTCGGTCATCGCGTTCGGGGCGGTGATCTGGCGGAACCGGTAGGCGGGCCGCGGCTTGAGCAGCGCCGCCGCCTGGCCGCGCACATCCGCCGTGAGCTGCTGCAACGGCGTGACGTCGTCGAGGATCCAGAAGCCGCGCCCGTAGGTCGACACCACCAGGTCGTTGAACTGCTCCTGGATCACGAGCCAGTACACCGGCGCGTGGGGGAGATTCGTCTGCAGCGGCTGCCAGCTCTCGCCGTCGTCGAACGACACATACAGCGCGCTCTCGGTACCGAGGTACAAGAGCCCGCGGCGCACCGGGTCCTCGCGAACCACGTGGGCGTAGCTCGCGGGGCCCTTCGCGACGCCAGCGACGATCAGCCGCCAGCTCTTCCCATAGTCGGTGGTCTTGTAGACGAACGGGTCGCGGTTGTTGGCCTGGTGTCCGTCCACGGTGAGATACGCCGTGCCGGTGTCGTAGCGCGACGGCTCGATGTTCGACACCGTCCCCCACACGGGCATGCCAGGGAGGTTGGCGGTGACGTTCGTCCAGTTCTTCCCGCCGTCGCGCGTGACCTGCACCACGCCGTCGTTCGTACCCGCCCACAGCAGCCCCGCTTTGAGCGGCGACTCGGCGATCGCGAACACCACGTCGCCGTACTCGACGCCGATGTTGTCGGGCGTGAGCCCGCCGGAGATCTGCTGCTTGCTCTTGTCGTTCAGCGTCAGATCGGGGCTGATCACCTGCCAGCTCTTGCCGCCGTCGGTCGTCATGTGCACGAACTGGCTGCCGGCGTAGATGCGGTGGTGATCGTGCGGCGAGATCGTCAGCGGCATCGTCCACACAAACCGGTACTTCACGTCGGCCGCCGGAAACCCGATGGTGCTCTGCGGCCAGATCTCCACGTTCTGCGCCTGCCGCGTGCGCTCGTCGTAGCGCACCACGATCCCGCCCACGCTCCCCGACCCCGAGGCCGAGGACCAGATGAGGTTCGGGTCGGTGGGGTCGGGTGTCGCCCACCCGCTCTCGCCGCCGCCCACCGAATGCCACTCGCCGCGCGGGATGATGCCCGCGCCTCCGCCTCCGCCCCCGCCGCCGAAGCCGCCGACCTTCGAGTTCGAGGGCCCGCGCGACGACGGCCCGTCCTGGCGGTTGCCCATGACGTAGTAGGGAACCTGGTTGTCCACGGTGACGTGGTACATCTGGGCGATCGGCAGCTGCACGCGGTCCCAGCTACCGCCGCGATTGGTCGAGATCGCCACCTGCCCGTCGTTGCCGACGATCATGCGGTTGCCGTCCGTCGGATCGATCCACATGTCGTGGTTGTCGCCGCCTGGCGACTGGGGGAACGGTACGTCCGTCGTCGTCGCGCCGCCGTCCAGCGTCTTGGTGAACGACGCGCACAGGAAGTACGCCTCGTTGTCGCGATCCGGCGCGACGGCGACGCGCGTGTAGTAGGGCTGGCGGCACGACAGCTGGCGGTCGTAGGAGACCACGCGCCAGGTCTCACCGCCGTCGTCGGAGCGCCACAGCTCCCCGCGCTCGGTCTCCTGCCCGTGCCACGGCACGCCGTCGCCGGTCTCGATCAGCGCGTAAATGCGGCTCGAGTTGCTCCGCGACATCGCGAGCCCGACCTTCCCGAACGGCTTCACCGGCAGCCCGTTGCCGGTCAGCTTCTTCCACGTGGTGCCGCCGTCCTTGGACACATAGATGCCGCTCCCCGGCCCACCGCTCTCCCGGCCCCACGTGTGGATGACGAGCTGCCACATCGCGGCGAACAGGATGCGCGGGTTGTTCGGGTCCATCACCACGTCCGCGGCCCCGGTGTTCTCGTCCACGAACAGCACCCGCTCCCACGTCTTGCCTCCGTCCGTCGTGCGATAGATCCCACGCTCCTGCTGCGGGCCGTAGCTGTGGCCCAGCGCGGCGGCGAAGACGATGTCGGGGTTGGTGGGGTGGATCACCACGCGCGCGATGCGGCCGGTCAGATCGAGCCCCAGATGCTGCCACGTCTTCCCGGCGTCGGTCGACTTGTACATCCCGTTGCCGATCGAGATGTGACTGCGGATCCACGCTTCGCCCGTCCCCGCCCAGACGACGTTCGGGTCCGAGGGCGCGACCGCGAGCGCGCCGATCGACTGCACCGGCTGGTCGTCGAAGATCGGCTGCCAGTGAATGCCGCCGTCGGTGGTCTTCCAAATCCCGCCCGACGCCGCCCCGGCGTAATAGGTGGCCGGGTCGCCCACGACCCCCGCGACCGTCGCGACGCGGTTCCCTACCGGGCCGATGTAGCGGTAGCGGAGCTGGCTGAAGGTGACCGTATCCGTCGGCGCCGCGGCCGCGGCGGGGGCCGGCGCCGGACGCGACGGCCGGCGCCCACCCTGGGCGCGGCTGGTCGACGGGTGCAAAACGGTGATGACGGCGGCGATGCAGATGCGAGTCGCGACACGAGACATGGGGAGGCCTCTTTGATTGGCGCTACAAAGAGACCGCCCACTGGGCGACCCGGCAAGCGACCCCTACGTGGAGCGGGGGGCGATAGCTCCGAGGAATGCCTCGAACACCCGGTCGGACCACCAGCTGCGGCAGCGGGTGAGCGACTCGAGCGCCAGGGCGTGTGACAGCCCCGGTTGATGCGCGCGGTTGGTCGTGAGCGCGTCGTACACGTCGAGAATCCCGACGATCTGGGCCGAGAGCGGAATCTCGTCACCCTTGAGCCGGTCGGGGTAGCCGCTGCCGTCGTAGCGCTCGTGATGCCAGCGGATGATGGGCTTGATGTCCCAGGGGAACTCCACGCTCGCCAGCATCTCGATCCCCCACAGCGGGTGCATCTGCACCACCTCGAGCTCGTCGTGCGTGAGCGGGCCGGGCTTGGTCAGGATCTCGTGCGGCACGCGCATCTTGCCCAGGTCGTGGAGGTACGCGCCGATCAGCAGGGTCGTCTCCTGCTCGTCGTCGAGCCCCAGGGCCCGCGCCATGGCGACGGCGTTCCTAGCTACCCGCTCGCAGTGGCCGAAGGTGTATCGGTCGCTCGACTCGATCGATTGGCCCCAGTCGCGGACCACCGCCAGGTACGTCGCTTCGAGCTCCGCCACCTTCCCGCCCACGTGCACCAGGTCGACACGCGCGTCCAGCCGCCGGAACAGCCGGTACGCGGCGTTCAGCAGCCGCAGCGCCTTCTGGTTGCGGCCCATCGCCTGGTAGAGCAGGGCCAGCTCGTGCGACGCCTCGGCTTCGCCGAGCACCGACCCGTTGGCGACGGACAGCTCGATCGCCGACCGCAACCGCGATTCCGCGAGCGACGGGCGGCCGCTCTCGCGGTACACCATCCCGAGCACCCGGTAGGCGTCGGCCTTGGGGCGGCGCGCGCCCAGCTGATCGAAGAGCGCGAGCGCGGCCTCGGCATTGTTGCGCGCGTTCTCGAAGCGCTGCCGCGCCACGTCCACTTCCGCCTGATTGACGAGACAGAGACCCTGCAAGTACACGTCACGGGAGCGCTCGGCGAGCGCGCGGCTCTCCAGGAAGTACTTGTCGGCCTCGGGATACAGCCCCAAGTCCGCGCTGGCCATCCCCAGGTTGTGGTAGGCGATCGCGCAGCCGTGCTCGTCGCCGGCCTCGCGGTAGGCTTCGAGCGACCGCTCGTAACGCGTCAGGGCTTCGTCCAGGTCCCCCTGGATGTTGGCGAGGATTCCCAGATTCTGCTCCACACGGGCGCGCAGCTCGCGGCTCCGTCCGCCCACGTCCAGCGCCTCGAGGAACGACTTGCGCGCGTCGTCCAGGGATCCCGTCGTGAGATCCAGGCCGCCGACGGTGTTGAGCGCCTCCGCGGCGAGCACGTCGTTGCCGATCGACCGCGCCACGGTGAGGCTGCGGCGACACAGCTCGCGGGCGCGCGCCGACTCGTTCCCGTGATGCCGCAGCACCGCCAGCCGCCGCAACGCTTCCGCCAGCACCGTTTGCTCCTCCCCCTGCTCGGCGACGGCGATGGCGGATTCGTAACACTCAATCGCTTCGGGAATGCACCCGGCGCGCTCCCGCTCACGCGCCTCGTGGAGCAGCTCTCCGCCCCGGCGGGCCCCGACCGCTGCCGGCGGCGCCCCCGAGGACGGGGGAGCGAGGGTGTTCAAGCGCGGCTCACCAAGCAATGGCGTACTCCGAGAAGTGGTTGACCTCTCCCGTGACGATCTGGGCGTTCTGGTCGTCCCACGACTTCAGGTACTCCAGGATCACGAGCACGTCGGTCGTATAGGCGATCTGCTTGGGGAGCTGCACCCCCAGCGTGTTGCAGTTCGCGTAGCTCATGGTCAGCGACGCGGGCTGCTGGAAGGTGAGACCCTCCGGGGCGAAGTGGACCCGGTTCACCGTGTCTGACGGCGCCACCATGGTGATCGCGACCGGCGCGAGCAGCGCGCCCGCCGGCACCACCAGCGTGTCCATTCCCACCTGAATCGTCCCGCCCAGGGGCCCGATCACTTGCGTGGCCGAATCGTACGGCAGCGGCGAGCACGTGAGCAGTCCGCCCGCGTGGACGAGGGAATCCACCGGGACCTGGTGCGGATTGACCGTGGCCGAGTCGACCACGGAATCCTGACCGATGAGCGCTGCAGAGACGGTGCCCAGCGGCGAGGGTTCGCGACAACTCAGGGCGGCCGCGACGGCCGCACCGACCACGACGGGGAGCAGGTATCGGCGCGTCTTCATCGGATCGCTCTCCTCTTGTCAAGCGCTGGCACCGCGACGGCAGCACCAACCGGGAGGCCGCCTTCGAAGCGGCGCACCCACGGAGCGTCGGGCTCCGGTTTCCCGGTGCGCACCGCCGCCGCAGCGCGGGCAAGCAGCGCCACCGGATCGATGGGGGAATACGTGAGGTTAGCCACCGAGTCATAACCGACGCGGAGCGTCGACTCGGGCGCGGCGCCGCCCACCGTCCCGCGCAGCGCCACGGCGGCCCGGCGGACGAGCTTCAACGCGCCGACTTGATCGGTGCCCGGCGCGAGCACGGCGAACTCCGTGGGGCCCAGCGATCCCACGACGTCCGAAACTCGCGCCGTCTGCACCAGGAGGCGTCCCGCTTGCGGGTCCGCCGGGTCGGGGTCCAGATCGAACACGATACAGGCGAGCCCGCCGTGCTTGCGCGTCATCAGCGCGCCCAGCTCGCGGGCCCGGCGCGCGAGGGCGGGTCGGCTGTGCAGTCCCGACCCCGGATCGACCGCGGCATCCGCCAGAGCCAAGTCGATGCTGCGCTTGGCGTGCACGAACGTCTGGAGCTTGAGCGACAACTGATCCGCATCGAGCGGATACGGAACGAAATCCCACGCCCCGGCGCGCAGCGCCGTGACGCGCTGCTCCGGGGTCGGCTTGTCGGAAGCGAGGATCAGGATCGGGACGTTGTGGCCGATGCGCAGGTCGTTGTGCAGCAGCCGGCACGCGTCGATCCCCGACATGTCGGGGAGATCGGCATCGAGGATGATGGTGTCGGGCCGGAGGTCGGGCGCCCACGCGAGCGCCAGCGTGCCGGTATGCACCTGCACCGCGGCCGCGTACTGGGTGTCCTGGAGCACGCTGCTGAGCGAGTGCTCCTGAGGAGCCGCGATCAGGATGACGGGCGGAGTCGGGGACGTGGGACTCATGGGTTTGGCGTCGCAATGTCGCATCAATCGCGCCACCATATCCTCGCCGAGCGCGTTCCTTCAAGCCGTCTTTTCGTGGGGAACGATCGCGGGCCGGTGCCTAGTCCCCTGCACCACTTTGTTGCAGCGACGCCACAATCGACAGCCCGCGTGCGGTTTGGACGCGACGGCGTTGGTGGCGGCGGAACGCCTCGAGGTAGCGCGCGTCCTCGGCGTACGTGGTGGGATACACCGGCGCGACGGGCCGTGGCTGCATGCGCTCGTCGACGTTCACGAACGTAAACACGCACGTATTGGACAGGGCCTTCGTGACGCGGTCCCGGCTGGTCCGCTCGATGGTCACCTCGACGCACAGCGACGTGCGGCCCGCGTAGACGATGCGGCTCACGAATTGCAGCCGGTCGCCGATACGCACCGGTTGCACGAAGTTGATGCGGTTGACGCGCACGATCACGGGGCGGTCGGGCGCGATCGCCTCGGCCTGGATCCCCGCCAGCTCGTAGGCGCGGCGGACGAGGTGGCCGCCGAACACCTTGCTGGGAACGTTTTCCTGCTCGGGGTACACGCGCTCCCACGCGGCGGAGGTGAGCGCGCCCGCCAGGTGGCCGGAGAAGTCCGGGGCCTCCTGGGCCGCGTGCAGTCGGGCGAGCAGGTCGTACTCCTCGCGGGAGGGCGGTTCGGCCGCGACCGCCGCGTGGCGGCGCCGCTTCTCGCGCCGTTCGGCGGCGGTCCGACCCCGGCGCCGCTCGACGTCGTCCAGGTACTCGAGCGGGGCGACCGGCACGCTGCGCGCCGCATCGCCCTCTCCCTGCCGCGCGACCATCGTGAAGTAACAGGACGCCACGTGCACCGGGTGGGGCGCCGGGTGCTCGATCCGGATGCCGACCTCCATCGAGCTCTTCCCAACCCAGTTGAGACGAGCGCGGAGCCTCAGGTCCCGGGTGACGTCGGCCGGCGTGCGCAGCACGATGTCGTCGATCGCCGCCGTCACCACCCGGGCCTGCGCCAGCGAGCGCCGCGCATAGGCGAGCGCCGACTCCTCGGCGAGCTTGTCGAGAACCTCCAGGAGCAGGCCGAACCGCATGTTGGCCGGCACCGGCTCGTTCACCACCATGAAACGCCGTCGTAGCTCGAGGTCGGAGCTGAACGGCAGCAGCTGCTCGCGAGATGTCGCGTTGGGTCTCATCGTCTCGTCACCGCTGTCGTAGTTCCGGGGCGTCCCCCCCTCCCCCCCCCGATACGGCGACGCCCCCACGTTCGCGGATCGGAGCGTGGGGGCGTCGGCACAGCGCGCAGCGCTTGTGGCTATCGGATGCGACTTCCCACGCGAGGTCGCTTGGCGCACAGCGCGCGACCGTTCAGGACGAGCATCGAGTGCCGTTGGGAAGTTCTCATGGGTGAACCTTAACCAGGCGCCGCGCGGTACGTCAATCGCGTTCCGGAACGCGGAGGCTTAGTATGCAATGCCATGCTCGACAGCCGTACCCTTCGCCTCGGCGGCGACCTGCCGGTTCATCGCTTGGGCTTCGGGGCGATGCGGCTCACGGGTCCGGGGATCTGGGGAGAGCCGGACGACCGCGCCGAGGCCATCGCGGTGCTGCGGCGTGCGCTCGAGCTCGGCATCACCCTGATCGACACGGCCGACTCCTACGGCCCCGAAGTGAGCGAGCGGCTCATCGCCGCGGCGTTGCACCCCTATCCCAAGAACCTCGTCATCGCCACGAAGGGGGGGTTGCTCCGTCCGGGGCCCGATCGCTGGACGCCCGACGGCCGGCCGGAACACCTGCGAGCGGCGTGCGAGGGCAGCCTGCGGCGGCTGAAGATCGAGCGCATCGACCTCTATCAACTGCACCGGATCGATCCCGCCGTGCCGCTCGCGGACCAGCTCGGCACCCTCAAGGAGCTGCAGGCGCAGGGCAAGATCCGCCACCTCGGGCTCTCCGAGGTGACGGTCGCGGAGATCGAGCGAGCCCGGCGCATTGTCTCGGTCGTCTCGGTGCAGAACCTCTACAACCTCAGCGACCGCAAACATGAGGCCGTGCTCGACCACTGCGAGCGCGCGGGGCTCGCCTTCATTCCGTGGTTCCCGCTCGCCAGCGGGGGGCTCGCCGGACCGAGGGGCCCATTGGGGAAGGCCGCCGCGCGGCTGCACGCCGCGCTGCCGTGGCTCCCGCTGCCCAGAGGGCGGCCCACCCCACCAAGCGGTCCGTTGGCGCAGGCCGCCGCGCGGCTCCATGCCACTCCCGCCCAGGTCGCCCTGGCGTGGCTGCTGCGCCGCTCGCCGGTGATGCTCCCCATCCCCGGTACCTCCCGGGTCGAGCATCTCGAAGAGAACGTCGCGGCGGCCGGTTTGGAGCTCGAGGAACGGGAGTTTCAGGCCATCGGCGCTTGACACACCCGCCGGGATCCAAAACTGGATGCCAGAAACGTCGCCCAACCCGTTACATTGTAGTGATTGGTTGGATGCCCCCGCTCCCCTGGAGGTTCGCCCATGACGTCGTCGCCGCTCCCAAAGCAGGCCCTCACACTCGGAGGGCTGGTGCGCCGACGCCTCCGCGAGGTGAATCGCTCGGCAGCGCAACTCGCCGAGGCCGTGCAGGTCCCCTCCGAGTACATCGACGACCTGATCACCGGGGCCCGGCGGCCGCCGCTGCCCGCGCGCACGGATATCTATCCGAAGATGACGTCGTTCCTGCGCCTCAGCCGCAACGATCTGACCGCCTGCGCGAGCGCCGAGCGCGCCGCCATGTCGTCCACGGATGCCCCGGCCCCCGCGGCCGCCGTGCGACGGCTGGTGCTGGACCTGTGCGAGCCGGAAACCGCGCGGACGCTGGAGCTGCGCCGCGGCAAGCGGGCCAACGCCGAGCTGACGGGGTTCATCCAGCGCCTGCTGGAGGTGACGCAGGGCGCGGTGCTGCGGCTGCTGGACGACCAGATCTCGCTGCGGCTGGCGGCCAGCGAGCGCGGCACTACCTATATGGTGCTGCGGCTCAAGGTGCTCGAGTTCCTCGACGTCACCGCCGACACGCTCACAACGGACCACTTCGCGGAATTCGTGCGTCCCCGCATCGCGCGCTGGGACGTGGACCTCGAGACCGGCGTGCTGCGGGTGTCCCTGCGGAGCCAGGAGCCTCGGCAGCGCCCCCGCGCCCCTAGAGCCCCAGCCAGTAGTTGACCTTGATCAGGAAGATGTTCTGCGACGGCCCGCGGAACAGCGCGCTGGGGTCGTCGCCGAAGTCGATCCGCCCCCGCGACAACGTCGACTCCCCGCTCCGCGTCCAGACGACGTAGAGCGTCGAGCCGGGGCGGTACTCCCACCGCGCGTAAGGAGCAGAATGGCGATGAGGACGACGCCGCCCGCGGGCAGGCCAATCACCAACCAGCGCGGCAGTCCCCCGGCGAGGGACGCCGCATCGGCGGTGCGGTTGATCCGCAACCCTGAGAGGTCGGCGCTCTTGGCTTCCATGCCCCTCAATCGTAACACCTCCCGGAAGAGATCGAGTGTGGTTGTCAGGACCCGCCGGACGCTGTCCTTTTAGGGAGAGTCCCCAGCCGTCCCCCGCTCGCCCTCTGGAGGTGCCGGCCATGCCGCACGCACGCGTCGTGCTCTTGCTCCTGACCGTCACCACCACCGCCGTCGCCCAGGCGCCGCCGTCCCAGCGGCCGCTCACCGTCGACGATCTGTTCGCCCTGAAGCAGGTCGGGAATCCTCAGGTCAGCCCCGACGGCCGCTGGGTCGCTTATGTCGTGCGGACACTCAATCTCAAGACCGACCGCAGCGAGGCGACGCTGTGGATGGCTCCGCTGGACTCGGGGACCGCCGGCGGCGCCATCCCGCTCACCGCACCGGGCTACTCGCCGAGTGAGGCCCGGTGGAGTCCCGACGGCCGCTACCTCTCGTTCCTGGCGACGCGGCCGCGGGGGCCGGGCGCGGCGGCGGATTCGAGCGGCGAGCCCAAGACGCAGGTGTGGGCCCTCGACCGCCGCGGCGGCGAAGCGCGGCCGCTCACCCACGTCCCGCAGGGCGTGGATGCCTACGAGTGGTCGCCGGACGGCGCCCGGCTCGTGCTCGCGATTCGCGATACGCTCGCCGCGCCGTGGGCGGGCAAGAGCCCACGACCCAAGGTGATCACGCGGCTGCAGTTCAAGCGGGACGGGACCGGGTATCTCGACACCCTGCGCACCCACCTCTACGTGTTCACGGTAGCGAGCGGCGCGCTCACCCAGATCACCTCCGGCACCTACGACGAGTCCGACCCGGCGTGGAGCCCCGACGGGCACTCCATCGCGTTCGTCTCGGACCGCAGTTCCGACCCCGACGCGAACCACAACACCGACATCTGGGTGGTCGCCGCCGACTCTGCGGGCGGCGCGCGGCCGCCGCGCCAGCTGACGACCAACCCCGGCTCCGACGAGTCGCCGGCATGGAGCCCCGACGGGAAGTCGATCGTCTACATCACCGACGTCGAACCCGACATCATCTACTACGCCACCCAGCAGCTCGCGCTCGTCCCCGTGGCCGGGGGCGCGCCGCGCCTGCTGACCCGCACCCTCGACCGCAACGTGGGCGACCCGCAATTCGCGCGCGACGGCGGCGCCATCTGGTTCCTGCTCGAAGACCACGGCGAGCAGGACGTCGCGCGCATCGCGCCCGACGGGAGCGGCCTCACCCGGCCGGTCACGGGTCCGCTGGACGTGAGCGCGTTCCGGCTCGCGCCCAGCGGCCTGCCCGTCGCGCTCGTCAGCAAGGCCGACGTGCCCGGCGAGATCTTCACGGGGTCGGGCACCGCGCTGCGCCAGGTCACCTTCACCAACGACAGTGTGCTGGCCGGCATCCGGCTCGCGCGCGTGGAGAAGGTCACGTTCCCGAGCCAGGATCGCACGCCGATCGAGGGGTTCATCTTCACACCGCCCGACCACCAGCGCGGCGCGGCGCCGCTGCCCACGTTGCTCCGCATCCACGGCGGCCCCGTGTCGCAATACAGCTGGCGGTTCAACTTCGAGGCGCAGCTGTTCGCGGCCCACGGCTACGCGGTGGTGACGGTCAATCCGCGCGGCTCCTCGGGGTATGGCGAGGCATTCTCCCGCGCCATCTGGGCCGACTGGGGCAACAAGGACTACGACGACGTGATGGCGGGGGTAGACTACGCCATCCGCTCGGGGATCGCCGACCCCCGGCGCCTCGGCGTGGGCGGCTGGTCCTACGGCGGCATCCTCACCGACCATGTGATCGTGAAGACCAACCGCTTCGCGGCCGCGATCAGCGGCGCCAGCGAGGTCCTCTACATCGCGAACTACGGCCACGACCACTATCAGTACGAGTGGGAGAAGGAGCTGGGCCTCCCGTGGCGGACCCGGGCGGTGTGGGAGCGGCTGTCCCCGTTCAACCAGGTGGAGCGGATCGTGACTCCCACCCTCATCATGGGAGGCGACGTCGATTGGAACGTTCCGATCCAGAACGGCGAGCAGCTCTACCAGGCGTTGCGACGCCTCGGCCGCACGACCGAGCTCGTCGTCTATCCCGGCGAATCGCACGGGCTGCGCGCCCCGTCCCACCTCAAGGATCGCCTGGAGCGCTACCTGGCGTGGTACGACCGCTTCGTGAAGGCGTCACGGTAGAACACTGACCCGCCACCGCGTGACTCAACTCACACGATGGCCGGGCAGTCGCCTTCTAACGCCAGCGGCGACCGTTTTAGAACCCGGCGCGCGGCGACCCTCCGGAGCCCTGAGGGGTAGAGCACTCGTCCCTGATTCCGTGGAGGCTGTCATGCGATTTCTCCTCGCGGCCCTTCCCGTAGGCTCCCTG
>QHVC01000144.1 GCA_003222205.1 Gemmatimonadota bacterium
CGAACCTGCAGTACATCCGGTCCGCCATGGAGCGGGCGGGGTCGTTCACGGCCGTGCCCGGCTGGGGGATGGTCGCCGTCGGGGCGACGGCGCTCGTCGCGGCGTGGCTCGCCCACCAGACCGTCGGCGAGGCGAGCTGGCTGCGTGTGTGGCTCGTCGAGGGCGTGCTGGCGTTCGCGATCGGCACCGCGGCGCTGGTGCGCAAAGCGCGACGGGGCGGTGACGCGGTGCTCTCCGGTCCGGGACGGCGCTTCGGGCTGAGCTTTCTGCCGCCGCTGCTGGTCGGCGCGCTGCTCACCCTCGCCTTGCAGCACCACGGGGAGTACGCGGTCCCGACGGGCACGATCCCGGGGATGTGGCTGCTGTGTTACGGCACGGGCGTCGTGACGGGCGGATCGTTTTCGGCGCGCGTCGTGCCCCTCATGGGGCTGGGGTTCATGGCGCTGGGGGCGCTGGCGCTGTTCGCCCCGGCCGCCTGGCGCGACGCCTTCATGGCGGCCGGGTTCGGCGGCCTGCACATCGCGTTCGGCGCGATCATCGCACGGAGGTACGGTGGCTAAACACAGCAGCGCGGCCCGGAAGACGGACGCCGACGCCCCGCCCACGGGCGCCACCCGGCGCCGGGCGGCTCAGGCCGCGGCCCTCGACCGCCTGATCCACGAGCGCATCCGGCTCGGCATCGTGAGCGCGCTCGCCGTCAGCGACAGCCTCACGTTCAACGAGCTCAAGGCGCTGCTCAAGACGTCGGACGGCAACTTGAGCGTCCACGCCCGCAAGCTCGAGGAGGCGCAGTACGTCGCCTGCACCAAATCGTTCGCCGGCCGGGTGCCGCAGACGGCGTATCGGCTCACGGCGGCGGGGCGGCGCGCCCTGGAGCGGTACCTGGACCACATGGAGGCGCTGATCCACGCCACCCGCGAGCGCTAGCGCGTCCGCGCTTTTTTTTGGGAGTTTGACTTTATGCAACAAAGTACTTCGCTCCACGTCGCGATCATCATGGACGGCAATGGCCGCTGGGCCACACGCCGCGGCCTGCCCCGTCCCGCCGGCCACCGCGCCGGCGCCGCGGCGGTGCGCCGCGTCGTCGAGGCCGCGCCGGGTCTCGGCATCGGCCAGCTCACCTTGTTCGCCTTCTCGGCGGACAACTGGCGGCGCCCGCCGCGCGAGGTCGCCTACCTCATGCGGCTCTTCGCCCGCCACCTCCGCACCGAGGCCGCCGAGCTGACGCGCACCGGCGTGCGCCTCGAGGTGATCGGGCGGCGCGACCGCCTGGCTCCCGTCCTCGTCGCGGCGATCGCCGCCGCCGAGCGCGCCACCGCCGGCGGCACGCGCCTCCGCCTCCGCCTCGCCGTCGACTACTCCGGCCGCGCGGCGATCCGCGCCGGCGCGCTGCTCCCCGACGTCGACCTGCTCATCCGCACCGGCGGCGAGCAGCGGCTCAGCGACTTCCTGCTGTGGGAGGCCGCCTACGCCGAGCTGTACTTCACCGACCGCATGTGGCCGGACGTCGGCGCCGCGGACCTCGCCGCCGCCGTCCAGGCCTTCCACGCGCGCGAGCGGCGCTTCGGGGGCCTCCCCGAAGCGGCCGCCGGCTAGCCGCCCGAAAGGAGCTCTCATGGTCACCGACGGATTGACGCCCCTGACCTTCCTGCTCTTCGTGGGGCTCGCGCTCGGCTCGGTCGTCGTGCTCGGCGGCGCCCTCGTGGCCCTGGCCCTGAAGCAACCGCTGTGGGCGCGGCGCCTGGGGTGGCTGGAAGGTGCCGGGCTCGCGTGCTACGCCCTGCTGTACCTCCTCGCCGCGCTCACCAGTCACGACCGCGCACTGGGCCTCGGGGAAGAAAAACACATCTGCGAAGTCGACTGTCACCTCGCCTATGCGGTGACCAACGTCCGGCGCGCCGGCGACTCCCTGGTCGTCACGGTGCGCGTGCGATTCGACTCCCTGACCATTTCGGAGCACCGTCCCCGCTCCGCCTCCCTCACCCCTAACGGCCGAGTCGTCCTCCTCGAGGACGGCCAGGGGCGGCGCTATCCGGCGTCCGCGGACAACCTCAAGCGGGCGCTGATCCCGGGCGAGGCGTACACCACGCAGTTCGTCTTCGACGTGCCACCCACCGCGACCGGGCTGCGCCTCCTGCTCGCGAACGGCGACTGGGAGACGCGGCTCATGATCGGTCACGAGAACTCCTGGCTGCACGGCAAGACCACGTTCCGGCTGGGCACATGACCGCCGCTCCTTCGATCTCCGAGCGCACTCGCCTGGGGCTGAGCATTCTGATCGTCGCAGTGGGAGTCGGCGTGCTGGGCGACCAGATGCTGCGAGCGTGGCCGTGGGGCGTGAACGTGCTGCTGTGCACGATCGCGTTCGTAGGAGGTGGCGCCTGGCTGGTCCGCCGGCACCGGCTCCCCACCACGCCGGACGCTCCGTGGCTCGCCCTCACCGCGCTGCTGTGCGCGGTGGCGTTCGTCCGGCGCGACTCAGCGGTCCTGCAGCTGCTCGACATTCTGGCACTCCTGTCCGCGTTATCGCTCTTGGCGCTCAGCACGCAGGGTTTTTCCCTGCGAAATCGGGGCGTGACCACATACGGGCTGAGCGCTCTGCACGGCTTCGCGACCACGTGCTTCGGCAGCCTGTTCCTGCTCGGCCGGGACATCCGTTGGCGGGAGGTGCCGCGGCCGGCCCGGCTGGGCCGGCTCCGCAGCGTGGCAATAGGCGTCGCCTTGGCGGTCCCCTTGCTCGCCCTGTTCGGCGCGCTGTTCGCGTCCGCCGACAGCGCGTTCGCCGCCGCGGCGTCCGAGGTGTTCCGCTTCGACGTGGGACAGGTCGCGGCCCACGCCTTCTCGATCGGAGTGGGGAGCGCCCTGACCGGCGGCCTGCTGTGGGGAACCCTGCTGAACCGCGCGCCGGCCCTGACGGCGGGGGAACGCACCGTGGCTCCCGGCCTCTCGTTCACGGCGGCCGCGACCACGCTCGGCCTCCTGAACTTCCTGTTCGTGGTCTTCCTCGCCTTGCAGGTGGGGTACCTCTTCGGCGGCGCGGCCTACGTCGACCACACGACGGGGCTCACGCTCGCCCAATACGCGCGCCGCGGTTTCTTCGAGATGGCGACCGCCTCCGCCCTCGTCCTTCCCATCGTGCTGCTGGCGGACTGGGCCACCGCGCGCGAGACCCCGGCCGAACGCACATCATTCCGCGCGCTGCTGACGCTGACCGTGCTGCTCGTCGGCGTGATGCTCACCTCCGCGCTGCAGCGGATGTGGCTGTACGTGGGGGCGTTCGGCCTCACCGAGCTGCGGCTCTACACGACCGGGTTCATGGTCTGGCTGGCGGGCGTGTTCGCCTGGTTCGCGTGGACCGTGCTCCGCGGGCGGCGCCCCGGTTTCGCCTTTGGCGCGTTGCTGCAGGGCTGGGTCGTGCTGGCGGGGCTCCACCTCCTCAACCCGGATGCGTTCATCGCCCGGGAGAACCTGGGACGGGCGATCGCCGGCCGCGCCATCGGGGAGCCCGGTGCCGAGAGTGAATCGCGCGACACCAACATGGTCTTCATCTCAGCGCCGCCGACGCGACTCGAGCCCGATGTGCGGTACCTCGCCTGGCACCTCAGCGCTGATGCCGTTCCCCAGCTGCTGGCCGCCATGCCGCACCTCTCAGTCGGGAACCGCGGCGCCGTGAGCGCGGCGCTGCTGCATCGCTGGGCGGACCCGCAGGACTCCGACTGGCGCTCGTGGAACTGGTCCGCGTCCCGCGCCAAACGCTTGGTGAGCGCGCGGAGAGTGGATCTCATGACGATGCTCCCAAGCCGAGAGCGCTCCGCGCGATGATGTGATAGACAAACACGTTGTTCACCAGGCGCTCCGCGCCGCTTCAGCGGCAGGGCCGAGCCGCGGCTTCAGCCGCGAATAACTGCGCGGTTCTGAACGCCTGGAACACGTCCTCTACAAACAACAGCTAGACGGCGCCCCATGAACGCATACATAGCTCCATTGTCGCTTGTCGGGCTTGGTGCCCTCGTAATTTCGCTGGGCGCACCTCTGCCTTCCTACACGGATCCAAACTGGCAGCATCGTTTTCTCGACATGGACCTCTCTAGGGTGGAAGACACTCACGAGCTGACCTCCCAATGGTACGCGGCGAAAGCAGCGGTCGAGACTCCTCGCCATCGCTTGTTCGATCTGGGAATGGGCATAGCTGCTCTTGGCCTTGCTATCGCGTTGCTCTTCGTATTCCAACGGGTTCGCTCTATACGCGGCATTGGATCGCTACAAAGTCCTTCGAACCGTTGCGGATTCCTCGCCATGGCTGCCATAACTTGGCTTTCCTTTGTCCCGGCAGAATGGTTCTGGCTTGGGTATACGCTCGAAAGAGGTGACTACCCTTGGTGGGCAGACAGCATCGGGATTCCGGTTTATGAGGTTGGCGTCTTTGGCATTGTTGGACTTCCAGTCATTCTTCTCGGCGCCGCGGTCGCTCTCCGAGGCACAGTCCTGCCAGTCAACCTTTGGTCACGTCCTCTGGTGGGGCGATCCTACATTGTGGCAGCGGGACTGATTATTGCCGGCCTGCTGGCGTTCGGCGTTCTTGTTTCCGGCATCATTGGTGCCCCCTTCATCGTTCCGTCAGCCCTGTTCGCGCTTTATCTCCTCCTAAGCGGGCGAGCGGCGGCAGCGGTTCGCGAGCGGCGGGCGGAGCTCACGGCGCTAGCGAGGAATGAGCGGTGACCTCCGTAGGCATGGCTTCCGACCCCCAACGCGCGACGCCGATACTTTCGACTAACGGCCGCGCCGCCACTTTGGTCGTTTTCCTCGTCATGGTCGGCTATGCCACCCTTGGGCGGGCTGTTTCACGGATGGTCCCTGTTCCGTCAATCGAAGAGACATGGGTCCCCCAAAACGCCGTCGTCCTAGACTCGGCCCAGGTCCGTGGCTCACCGAGGGCTTTCGTGTTCCAATACGCTCTTGGAGCTTTCGGGTGCTCCGTTGCCATGGTGTCACTCCGCAAGCCCTCGCATTTGCCAGGTTTTCTGGCGCTAACCGGCTCCCCAACCCACGTCTGGTGGACCAGCCCCGATACGCTCATGGTCCAAGTGCAGTCCGACGGTTATGAGTTGTCCACGCATCCCGGTGGCATCGTGGTCATCCCTACACACGCCCCTAAGCCCGGTGGCGTCGGCTCGTCACCTAACCAACGCGCGAAGACGCGGCCGCCCCGCTGTTGACCTAGAGTTGAATCTGCGACGGCTCACCGTCGCGCTGCTGGTGGTATCTTGCCATCCATGCCGCTCCGCATCGTGCAGGTGGACGCGTTCACGAGCGAACCGTTCGCCGGCAACCCCGCCGCCGTCTGCGTCCTCCCTGGCCCACGCGCTGACGCCTGGATGCAAGCCGTCGCCAGCGAGATGAATCTGTCGGAGACGGCGTTCCTGCACCGCGAGGACGACGCGTGGCGGCTGCGCTGGTTCACCCCCACCGTCGAGGTGGCGCTGTGCGGCCATGCGACGCTGGCCAGCGCCCACGTGTTGTGGCAGGACCGCTTCCTGCCGGAGAGCGCCCAAGCGCGCTTCGCCACCAAGAGCGGCCGCCTCACCGCCGACCGCCACGGCGACTGGATCGAGCTCGACTTCCCCGGCACGGGCCCGATTCCCGCGCCGGCGCCCGACGGGCTCACCGCCGCGCTCGGCGTCACGCCGCGCTACGTTGGGAAGACCCGCTTCGACTACCTCCTGGAAGTCGCCGACGAGGACGCGGTGCGCGCGTTGCGCCCCAACTTCTCCGCGCTCGAGCGCGTCGCGGCGCGCGGCGTCATCGTCACCGCCCCGGCGACGCAGAACGGCTTCGACTTCGTCTCCCGGTTCTTCGCCCCACGGTCCGGGGTGAACGAGGACCCGGTCACAGGCTCCGCCCACTGCGCGCTCGGCCCCTACTGGCAGGAGCGGCTCGGCAAAAGCGAGCTGCTCGCCTACCAAGCGTCCGCGCGCGGCGGCGTGGTGCGGGTGCGCGTCGTCGGGGACCGCGTGCGCCTCGGGGGCCAGGCGGTCACCGTACTCACGGGCGAGCTCGCGGGTTGACCCGCCGCTTGCCGCCGCGGCGGCCGCGGGGCAGTTTCATGCCCGACCCCCACACCGGACCGGGTGATGA
>QHVC01000135.1 GCA_003222205.1 Gemmatimonadota bacterium
ACCAGGACGTTGTTGAACAACACCGTGACCCGGGCGGGGGACAGCACCTTGCCGCTCGCGTCAAAGCGCGGGGCGTGGAAGACGACGTCGTAGGTCTGTCACTCGCCGGGGGGACGGCTGGGGTTCACGAGCGGCGGGTACTGCCCGTACAGCGCGGCCGCCAAGCCGTCGGCGTAGGTCTTGTTCTGGTACGAGTCGAGCACCTGGACTTCGTAGAGGCTCATGAGGTACACGCCGCTGTTGCCGCGCTCCTGCCCTTCGCCTTCCGGGGGCGTGGGGGCCGCCCACTCGACGTGCAGCTGGCAATCGCCGAACCGGCGAGTCGTATGGATGCTCCCCGTCCCCCGCACGACCTCCATGTAGCCGTTCTCGAGCTTCCACGCCGCCGGCTTCCCCGAGTCGACCTCCCATCCGGCCAGCGTTGAGCCGTCGAAGAGCACGACGGCGTCGGACGGCGATGCGTACGGCTTGTCGGACGGCGCCGGCGTCACGACGGGCGGCTGGGGCCGGTCCATGGAGTGCTGGGGCCAGGAGCCCAAGTCCTGGGTGGGTGCAAGGGCGGTAAGGGCGGCAAGGGCGAAGATCATGAGAGGCTCGCGGGCGATTCGGTTGCCGGTGAATCTGCGGCGAAACAAAGGGCCTCGCCATTGCGCGAGGCCCTGCGCTCGGGGCAGGCTCATCCGTCTCTTATTACACCGCGTTCGCCATCCCTCGCTGCACTCGGGATGACCGTGCGCTCAGGTTACTGGACGGCATTCACCATGTCGAAGATCGGCAGGTACATCGCGACCACCATGCCGCCGACGATGACGCCGAGCACGACGATCATGACCGGCTCCATGAGGGAGAGCAGCGTGCTGACCGCGGCGTCCACTTCCTCGTCGTAGAAGTCGGCGATCTTGGAGAGCATCTCGTCGAGCCCGCCGGTCTGTTCGCCGACCGCGATCATGGAGATGACCATGGGCGGGAACACTTTGGACTTGGCGAGCGGCCCGGCAATCGTTTCGCCGCCGGCGATCGAGGCCCGCGACTCCATCACGGCATTGTGGATCACCATGTTGCCGGCCGTGCGGGCCGTGATCTCCAGGCCGTCAAGAATCGACACGCCCGAGGAGATCAGGGTGCCGAGCGTGCGCGTGAAGCGGGACACCGCCGACTTGCGCAGCAGGTCGCCCAGCACGGGCAGCTTGAGCAGCAGGGTGTCGATCTGGAGCTTGCCGGCGGGGGTCTTGTACCAGCGGTTGACCAGGAACACCGAACCGCCGGCCACGCCGATGAGCGCCCACCAGTAGTGCTTGAGCACGTTGCTCAGGCCGATCACGATGCGCGTGGGAAGCGGCAGCTGGATGCCCGCCGAGGCGAACATGCTCTGGAAGGTGGGGATCACGAAGATGAGCAGCACCGAGACGGCGATGCCGGCCACGGAGAAAATCACTGCGGGGTACACCATCGCGCCTTTGACTTTGCGCACGATGGCGTCGTTCTTCTCGAGGAACTCGGCGAGGCGCAGCAGGATGGTGTCGAGAATACCGCCCGCCTCGCCGGCCGCGACCATGTTCACGTACAGGTCGCTGAACGCCTTGGGGTGCTTGCGCAGGGCGTCGGCGAGGGTGTGGCCGCTTTCGACGTCGTAGACCACCGCGCGCGTGACGTCGGCGAGCAGCTTGTTTTCGGTCTGCTGCGCCAGGATGTCGAGGGCCTGGACGAGCGGCAGGCCGGCGTTGATCATCGTCGCGAACTGGCGCGTGAAGATCACCACGTCCCGCGTCTTGATCCCGGCGCCGAACTTGATCTTGAAGGCGCGGGGCGCCTCCCGCACCTGCACGACGACCATGCGGTTCTTGCGCAGGTGCGCGAGGACGTCGTCGCGGGTGGCGAACTCGCCCTTGTTCTGGACGATCTCCCCCTTGACGTTGCGCGCCGTGTATTCGAAGACCGGCATCGTTCACCTCCCGCCGACGCCGACTAGCGGCGCGCGGCCACCTTGGGGGCGCCCGCCGGGGATCCCTGGGCGGGCAGCGGCTCACGATCGTCCAGCGGGGCCTCCCCGAGCATCCGCAGGAAGTCGTTGGGCTGCGACGTCACGCGCAGGCATTCATCCTTGGTGACCTCGCGTCCCATATACAGCTGGTAGAGCGCGTCGTTCAGCGTCTGCATTCCGTGCTTCTTGCCGGCCTGCATCATGGAGGGGATCTGCTCGACCTTGTCGTCGCGGATCAGGGCGCGGATCGCCGGCGTGCAGATGAGGATCTCCGCCGCCATGACCCGGCCCTTCCCTTTCGCCTTCTGCAGCAGGGTCTGGGTGATCACGCCCTCGAGCACGAACGACAGCTGGGTGCGGATCTGGGTCTGCTGGTGCGACGGGAAGATGTCGATGATGCGGTTGATGCTCTCCGCCGCGGAGTTGGTGTGCAGGGTCGCGAAGGCGAGGTGTCCGGTCTCGGCGATGGTGAGCGCGGAGGCCGTTGTCTCGAGGTCGCGCATCTCGCCCACCAGCACGACGTCCGGGTCCTGCCGCAGGGCGTACTTCAGGGCCGCGTGGAAGCTGTTGGTGTCGGTGCCCACCTCGCGCTGGTTGACGATGCACTGCTGGTGCCGGTGAATGAACTCGATCGGGTCCTCCACCGTGATGATGTGGCCCTTGAGCTCCTTGTTGACCTTGTCGATCATCGCGGCCAGCGTCGTGCTCTTGCCCGAGCCCGTCGGGCCCGTCACGAGCACGAGACCCCGCGGCTTCTCGGACAGCTTCGCCACCACCCCGGGCAGCCCCAGGTCGTCGAACGTCTTCACGGTGAAGGGGATTTGCCGGATCACCATCGAGACGCAGCCCCGCTGCTTGAAGACGTTGCCGCGGAACCGCGCCAGGTTCTGGATCCCGAAGGAGAAGTCGAGCTCGTTTTCCGTTTCGAAGCGCTTCTTCTGATTCTCCGTCAGCACCGAATAGGCGAGCGACAGCGTTTCCTTCGGCGTGAGCACCTCGTCCACCGAGGAGTTCACGATGTCGCCGTCCACGCGGATTTTCGGCCGCTCCCCCGCGACGATGTGGAGGTCGGAGGCGTCCTTCTCGATCATCTCTTCGAGCAGGGCCCGCAGATTCACCGGCATTGCATGGTCTCCTTCACGCGGCCGTTTCCTTCACCACCTCTTCGAGGGTCGTGACCCCCTTCTTGATCTTCACCATTCCGTCCATGCGCAGCGTCAGCATTCCTTCCTTGACGCCCTCGTCCCGCAGCTCTTCGGTCGAGGCGCCCTTCAGCACCAGGCGCCGCAACGCGCTCGACATCGACATCACCTCGTAGAGTCCCTGCCGGCCCTTGTACCCCGTGCCGTTGCAGGTGTCGCACCCCTGGCCCTTGAAGAACGGACCATCGCTGCGGTGGATGCCGAACGCGTGCAGCTCCTCATCCGAGTACTCGTGCTGCTGCTTGCAGCTGGAGCAGATGCGCCGCACCAGGCGCTGCGCCACGATCAGGTTCACGGCGCTCGCCACGTTGAACGGCTCGATCCCCATGTCCACCATGCGCGTCACCGTGGACGGGGCGTCGTTGGTGTGCAACGTGGAGAGCACCAGGTGGCCCGTGAGCGCCGCCTTGATCGCGATCGAGCCGGTCTCCAGGTCCCGGATCTCGCCCACCATGATGATGTTCGGGTCCTGCCGCAGGAACGCCTTCAGGGCGGCCGCGAACGTCATCCCCACCTCGTTACGGACCAGCACCTGGTTGATGCCCATGAGGTTGTACTCGACCGGGTCCTCGGCAGTCAGGATGTTGACCTCGATCGTGTTGATCCGGGACAGCGCCGAGTACAGGGTCGTCGTCTTCCCCGATCCCGTGGGCCCCGTCACCAGCACCATGCCGTACGGGTTGAGGATCGCCTTCAACAGGTCCGCTTCGGACTTCGGCTCGAATCCGAACTTCGCCAGGTCGAGGGTCAGGTTGCCCTTGTCGAGGATTCGCAGCACGATCTTCTCGCCGAACAGCACCGGCAGTGTGGAGACGCGGAAGTCGATGACCTTGCTCCCGAACTTCAGCTTGATGCGCCCGTCCTGAGGCACCCGCCGCTCGGCGATATTGAGCTGCGCCATGATCTTGACGCGCGAGGTGAGCGCCGCCCGCATCTTGATCGGCGGCTTCATCACCTCCTGCAACACGCCGTCCACGCGGTAGCGCACCCGCATCTCGTGCTCGAACGGCTCGATGTGGATGTCCGACGCCCCGCGCTTCACCGCGTCGGTCAAGAGACCGTTGATCAGCTTCACCACCGGCGCATCGTCGGCCAGGTCCTGCGCCTTGACGTCCTCGTCCTGCTGCTCCTCGACGACCTCGAGGTCCTCCTCGGCCGCCTCCACGCTCTTGAGCAGCGTCTGCAGCTGCGCGTCCGACTGCTGGTAGTAACGGTCGATCGCGTTGCGCAACGTGTACTCCCCCGCGATCACCGGGAAGACGTCGCAGCGTGTGATGAACTTGATGTCCTCGATCGCCGCCACGTTGTTGGGGTCGGCGATCGCCACCGTCAGAGTCCGGCCCTCCCGCTTCAGCGGGAGCACGGTGTGCTTGGTGGCGATGTCGGGCGGCAGCAGCTTCAGGATCTTGGGATCCACCTCGAACCGGGTGAGGTCCACCGCCGGCATGCGGTATTGCCGGGCGAGGCACTTGGTGACCTCCGTCTCCTCGACAAACCCCAGTTTGACGAGGGTGTAGCCCAGCCGCATCCCCGAGCTCTTTTGCTCCTGGAGCGCCTTTTTCAGCTGCTCCAGGGTGATGAGCCCTTCGCGGACGAGGATGTCGCCCAGCTTGTCTGTGGCCGCTGCTGCGGTCGCCGTAAGCGCAACTCGTTGGGATTGAAGCAACTAACTTACGGCCGCTGCGCACCGCGGTCAAGGCACCGAGGGCAAACTCCCCGAAAATATCACGTAAGGACGGATCGCCTCCAGCAGGTGGGGGCCGATTCCCGACACGCTGTCCAGGCGCGCGAGCGATCCGAACGGGCCGTGCTGTGCACGCCAGTCCACGATACGGCGCGCCAGCGCGGGCCCCACGCGCGGCAGACGCGTGATCTCAGTCACATCCGCCTGATCGAGGTCCACGCGCTCGCCGGGCGCGAGCGGCCGCGCCAGCCGGACGGCGGCGCGCGCCGTGGCGCGCAGCCCCACGGCCTGCGCCGTCGTGTCGGCCGCGAGTGTCACGTCGCCGGGGGCGCGGCTGGGCGGGGGCACGAGGACAAACCGCACGACCGCACCGGCCAGCGCCAGGCCGGCCAGCACGAGCGCGGCTCGTTTGTCGTCCATGCCATTTCGCTAACTGGATTCCACTGAATCACCGGCATCCGTTTCGTGCCAAGCGGATCCGGAATATGCAAGACGTGGGGACGTGGGGATGTGGGCTCGACGGTGAGCACCGATGGGACGGTGTGGACCGTCCCCCCCACGTCCCCACTTCCCCACGCCGTTCAGAAGCTCCGGATCACCGCGACCGCCACGTCCCCCACGATCTGCAGCGAGCGCGCCGAGACCTTGTCGATCGTATCGTCGGGCGTGTGCCACCAGCTGTTGCCGGGGCCGTAGTCGAAGTCGACGACGTCGATCGCGTGAATCCCCGCTCGTTGCAGCGCCACGTGATCGTCGGTGAGCACCGGCCCGGGCGTCCGGACGAACACGCTGCCGTACCGCAGGTCTTCGGCGGCGCGCCACACGCGCTCGACCACCTCGGGGGCGCCCGCCAGCGAGTTCTGCTCGACGGCGATGCGCAGCCCCGAGTCGCCGACCATGTCAAACAGGACAGCCAGGAGCGGCGGGTAGCCTGGCGGCTGGTGCGCGGCGAACC
>QHVC01000045.1 GCA_003222205.1 Gemmatimonadota bacterium
TCGAGCCGGCCGTCTGCCCGGCGATCGGGAGCCCGCGCACCTGGGAGATGGGCAGCGCCGTCACGGCGCTCGCCGACCGGTTGCGCGGCGCGGGACGCCGGCTGTTCGGCCCCGCGCTGTTCGTGTGCCGGCACCACGTGTTCGGGGTGGGCACGTTCGCGGTGGATGCGGTGCTCGAGGGGGACTGGATCGTGGCGTCCGCCGGCGCGCGCCGGGACGCGGCGGCGGTGTTGGTGGGGACGATCTCGAGCTGTCATGGGGCGCTGAATTTGATCGCAATCGGCCCCGAAGAGGACGTCGCTCCTGAGGGTTCACGGTCGTCGGTTCACGGTCGTCGGTAACTCCGTTGCCTACCGTCAACCGATGACCGTGAACCGAGAACCCGGGTCATTGCCGCGCGCGGCGCGCCGCCGCCACCTGGAGAACGCCCGCGACCTCTTCAATTCCGGCGAATACTGGCTCGCCCACGAAGCCTTGGAAACCGTCTGGCGTTCTATAATTAAGGAGGACGAAGCCCGGGTCTTCCAGGGCCTGATCCAGGCGGCGGCCGCGTTGCTGCACCGCGGTCGGGGGAACCGCCACGGGGTCGTGGCGGTCGGTGCGGCCGCCCTGGAGAAGCTGATGGGCCCGCAACACCCGGACGTCGAGTTCGAGACGGTGGCGTTTCGCGCGCAGTTGGCACGCGCGTTAGCCGGGGATGCCGAGGCACCACAGTTGAACTTTACGGATAACCGATGACCGAGAACGGCAGCACCTACGACCTCGTTATCGTCGGCGCCGGGCCCGCGGGGCTCTGTGCCGCGCTGTATGCGGGGCGGGGCATGCTCAAGGCGATCACGATCGAGCGCGGCCCGCCCGGCGGGGAGCTCCTCAACACCGACCTCATCGAAGACTACATCGGCTTCGAGAGCATCAAGGGGTGGGAGCTCGCCCGGCAGTTCGCCGAGCACGCCAAGAAGTTCGGCGCGGACATCGTGACCGACACCGTCGAGCGCATCCGCAAGGCCCCGGACGGTCTGTTCGACGTCGTCACGGCCCGCGAGCGCGTCTTCCGCGCCCCGGCCGTGATTCTCACCGCCGGCGGGACGCCGGTGAAGCTGGGGGTGCCCGGGGAGAAGGAATACGCCGGCAAGGGCGTCTCCTACTGCGCCGTCTGCGACGGGGCGTTCTTCAAGGGTGAAGTGCTGGCGGTCGTGGGCGGCGGCGACGCCGCCGTCGAGGAGGCCGATTACTTGACGCGCTACGCGAGCAAGGTGTACATCGTGCACCGCCGCGACCAGCTGCGCGCCTCCAAGATCCTCCAGGAGCGGGCGTTCGCGAATCCGAAGATCGAGATGGTGTGGAACAAGCGCGTGCTCGAGATCGTCGGCGACAGCCGGACGGTCAAGCACCTGGCGCTCGAGGAGACGACGACCGGCGCGCGCTCGCAGCTCGCCGTGGGCGGCGTGTTCGTGTTCATCGGGTTCAAGCCCAACACCGGGATCGTCGAGGGCCACGTCAAGCACGATGCCGGCGGCTACTTCATCACTGATGAGCGCATGATGACGTCGATCCCCGGCCTGTTCGCGGCCGGCGACGTGCGCAGCCAGCTCACCCGCCAGATCACGACCGCCGTCGGCGACGCGACCACCGCCGCGATCGCCGTCGAGAAGTACCTCGCCGCCCTGCGTCAGGACGACTAGGGAATGAGAGTCGTCCCCATCCCCAACGGGGTATTCGTCGAGAACACCTACCTGGTCATTGACGAGGAGACGGGGCAGTGCGCCGTCGTCGATCCGGGAGAGGACGCCGAGCTGATTAGCCGCACGCTCCAGACCGCGGGCGTCACGGCCGTCGCGATTTGGCTCACCCACGCGCACCTCGACCACGTGCTCGGCGTGTCTCGGGTCCGGGAGGAGACGGGCGCCCCCGTATACCTGCACCCGGCCGACCGGCCGCTCTACGATGCCGCGCCCCAGCAAGGGGCCGCGTTCGGAATTCCCGCGCCGCGGCTGGCGCCGCCCGACCGGTCGTTCGCCCACGGCGACGAGCTGCACGTCGGCAAGCTCACCTTCACCGTGCGACACGTCCCGGGTCACTCGCCCGGCCACGTGGCGGTCGTGGGCCACGGAGCGGTGTTTGCCGGCGATGTGCTGTTCCAGGGGTCCATCGGGCGAACCGACCTCCCGGGCGGTGATTTCGACGCGCTGATCGGGAGCATCGGGCGGGAGTTGCTAGTGCTGCCCGATTCCACCATCGTGTATCCCGGTCATGGACCCGAAACCACCATCGGCGCCGAGCGCCAGTCCAACCCCTTCCTCACAGGCGCCGTTCGCGCCGTCTCCTAAGTCCCGGCGCCGCTCCGCCCCAACGTGCCTGCGCTGCGGGCACGCGGTGCGCCCGAAGCCGTGGGGCTGCAAGAATCCCTGCCCCAACTGCGGGTTCCTCTACCCGCTGGGAGACTGCTCCGACTGATCGCGCACCTGCTCGCCCTGGCATGCCTCGTCCTCGACGAGCTGGTGCGCGCGTGGCGCATCCAGCTTGCCGCGTGGACGACCGGGGCGCGGCTGCGGTTCTGGCCCGCCGTGCGGCTCAACCTCTACGGGGAAGCGGCGTCGACCCTGACGCCCAACCGGTTGGGAGGCGAAGCGGCGCGCTTCGTGGGGCTTACGGAGGCGGGGATGCGCCCGGTGGCCGCCCTCGTGGCGCTCGGTGTCGAGGTGACCGCCGAGTGGCCCGTGTTCGCGATCATGGCGGTGGGGTTGGCCGTGCACTACGTGCCCGATTGGCGACACGAGGCGCAGCACTGGCTACGTCACCACCTCGCGGCCGACCTCGTGCTCATCGAGTTCATCGTCCTCGCCGTGCTGATCGTGATCTACGCCGTGCAACGGTACGTCAAAACCGGGACCTTCCGCCACCGCGTGCGGCGGCAGTGGCGGGTGGCGCTCGCCCACGTGCGACGGGCGCCGTGGTGGGTGATGGCGCTGAACGCGCTGCTGACCGCCGTGAGCCTCGTCTCCCGCGCGCTCATCCTCCCGGCGCTGGCCGTCGGCGCGACGCCGCGGCCGCGGTTCGCGACCATGGTGTTCGGCGCCCTGGCGATGCTCGCGGCCCCGCTCGTCGTGCCGTTGCCGTCGGGCGGCGGCGGGATCGAGGTGGCGTTCCTGTCCGGGTTCGCCGGGGAGTTCGGGCATCGGCAGGTGTGGATGCTGGTGTGGTGGCGGTTTTACTCGGCGATCCTGCTCACCGCGCTGGGTGTGTACCTGATGGTTCGGGCCCTGGGCATCAAGGCCGCCCAGCAGCTGGTGACGATCGGCTGGCGGCGCCACCCGGCTCCGCGGGCGGAGGGCGGCGGTGAGTATTAGCTTGTTCCCCGGACGATGGACGACTCCTGGCTGACGACCGACGGCGTGTTGAGTGATCGGACCGATGCGATGAGCACCCGCCTCGAGAAAGATCCCCTCGGCGAGCTCCCCGTCCCCCAGGCGGCACTGTACGGCGTCCAGACCGAACGGGCCCGCCGCAACTTTCCCATCTCCCACCAGTTCCCGCTCGCGCCGTTCGTCGACGCCGTCGTGTGGATCAAGAGGGCCGCGGCGCTAACGAACAAGGAAACGGGGCGCCTCGAGGCCCGGCTCGCCGACGCCATCGTGCGGGCCGCCGATGAAGTGCTCGCCGGCCAGCATCGCGATCAGTTCGTCGTGGATCCCTACCAGGCGGGCGCCGGCACGTCGCACAACATGAACTGCAACGAGGTCCTCGCCAACCGCGCCAACGAGCTGCTCGGCGGTCGTCGTGGCGAGTACTCGCCGATCCACCCTAACGATCACGTCAACATGGCCCAGTCCACCAACGACGTGATCCCCACCGCCATCCGGCTCGGCGCGCTGCGCCTGCTGCCCGATCTGCTGGCCGCCCTCGACCGGCTGGGCGCCGCGTTTGCCAACCGAGCCAAAGCGTTCGACGACGTGCTCAAATCCGGCCGCACTCACCTCCAGGATGCGACTCCGATCCGCCTCGGCCAGGAATTCGCCGCCTACGGCCACACCATCGAGCGCCACCGCGCCCGCCTGGCCCGTGCCGCCGACGACCTGCGCGACCTCGGGATCGGCGGGACCGCCGTGGGCACCGGGCTCAACGCCGAGCCCCGCTACCCGAAGCTGATGGTCAAGCACCTCCAGCAACTGACCGGACTGGAGCTGCGCGAGGGCGCGGACCGCGTTCAGCTGATGCAGTCCATGGGCGACCCCGCCGCGTTCTCGGCCGCGCTGCGCACCTACGCCGTGGACCTGGGCAAGATCGCCAGCGACATCCGGCTGCTCGCCTCGGGCCCACGCACCGGGCTCGCCGAGATCCGCCTGCCCGAGGTGCAGCCCGGCTCGAGCATCATGCCGGGCAAGGTGAATCCGTCGATCGCGGAGATGGTGAACATGGTGTGCTTCCAGGCGGTCGGAAACGACGTGACCGTCGCGACCGCCGCGGAGGCCGGCCAGCTGGAGCTCAACGTGATGATGCCGGTGATCGCGCACAACCTGCTGTTCACGATGATCATCCTGACCAACGCCTCGCGCGTGTTCGCCGAGCGCTGTGTGGAAGGGATCGAAGCCGACCGCGCGATGTGCGAACACTGGCTGGAGCGCAGTCCGGCGCTCGTCACGGCGTTGGCGCCCAAGATCGGGTACGCCGCCGCGGCGAAGCTCGCGAAAGAAGCCGTGGAGAAGAACGTCACGGTGCGGCAGCTGGTGATCGAGAAGGGGCTGCTGAAAGGGAAGGAGCTGGACGAGGTGCTGGACCTCCGAGCGATGACCGAGCTCGGCGTGCCGGGAAAACGGAAGTAACGCACACTCTCTGCGGAGGATGCGCATGAACTGGATCCTGGCAGGCGCGATCGCTGGTGTCGGGGCCTTCCTGGCTGACTGGGTGATGTGGGGCAAGGTGTTCACTAAGGGGATGGAAGGGTACATCACGCCCATGGGGCCGGATCAGATGAAGAAGATGATGGGGCCGATGATGGTGAAGTCGCTGGTGCTCGCGCTCGTGTTCGGCGTCCTGCTCGCGCTGTTCTATCGGAGGCTCGGCGGCGGCTTGTGGGTGACCGGCGGTGGGGCGCTCGCGGGCATGGAGTTTGCCACCATGCTGTGGCTGAGCACGATCGCCATGCAGACCCTCGGCAACGGGATCTGGTACGACAAAGTGCGGAGACTGAACAATGCCACGTTCTGGTCGTGGCTGGTGCGGATGAACGTCGCGGGCCTGCTGGTGGGAATCCTGGTCAAGTAGGCGCTGCCGCACGCGGGGGCGGTGAGTCGGGTCACGGCGACCGCCGTCGCCGCGGCGTACATCTGCTGCCATGAGACTGCTCATCCTCGGCGTCGGGGCGGCGGTGCTGCTGGCGCCGACCGCCGTCGCGCAGCGTCGCGCGCGCGTCGGCCCGACCCTCTCCTGGATCTCGCTCCGGGACGCCTCCGGCACCAGCCATACCTATCCGTCGTTCGGCGCATCGATCGCTCTGCTGACGGGCGACGACGCCGAGTCCGGCATTACCGTGTCGCGCTACAACGATCTCGCGCAGGGCGACTCGGTGCGCCGCCTGACGTTCTTCGGGCTCGACTCCTACTACTATCCCGTCGGCGCCAAGGGCGTGGCCCCCTTCGCCTCCGTCGCCCTCGGTCTCGCGCGCGTCAGCGAATCCGCTGCGATCTGCCCGTTGCTCTGCAAGGACACCATCTCCACGACCAGCCAGCTGGGCCTGGGGTTCGGCCTCGGCGTCCGCGTCACCGCGGGCGACCGGCTGGCGGGGCTGCTCGAAGCGCGGTTCTTCCAGGTGCCGGCGACGTCCATCCAGGCCCTTGAGGCCCGGGCCAACGTCTCACTGTTGCTCGGCAGTCCGCGACCCAGCGAGCTCCTCAACGGCACCGTCGGTCCCGAGGTCGGCTTCCTCGTCCCGGTGAGTGGCCCGATCCGCGGGCGGGGACCGGCGCTCGGCGTCCGGTTCCGTCGCGACACCAAGAGGATCTACAGCGCGGTCGCCCTCCACATCGACTACGTGCCCTTGAAGATCACCACGGTCTGTTCGGCGAACTGCGAGCCCAACGCGATTGTGTTCGCGCCGGGGATCGAAGCGTCGGCCCGGCCCCGCTGGGGGCGGGTCTACGGCGAGATCGGCGCGCTGCTCGCGGGCTTCTACGAGGAAGGCAGCGACCGCGGCATCGCGCAGGGCGCCCACGGCGGTCTCGGCGTGGACATCAACAGCGGGGAATCGCTGCTGATCAATCTCAATAGCCGCCTGATCTGGTTGCAGCGCAACACCGGCGAGAACGTCTTCGCGGTCCAGATCGGGGTCGGCGTGAGCCCCAAGGTGCGACGCTAGGCCCTACCGTCGCACCGCCGCCGTGTCGATACTCCATTCGTGCACGAAGACCTGCCGCAGCTGTCCCACGAAGAGATCCTCCGCTACTCCCGGCACCTGATCCTGCCGGACGTCGGCGTCGCAGGGCAGCGCAAGCTCAAGGCGGCCCGCGTCCTGCTCGTCGGCGCGGGCGGGCTGGGATCGCCGGCAGCGCTGTACCTCGCCGCGGCCGGCGTCGGGACACTGGGACTCGTCGACTTCGACGTGGTGGACCGCACCAACCTGCAGCGCCAGGTGCTGCACGGCACGTCCAAGGTGGGGACGCCGAAGCTCGCGTCGGCGCGGGAGCGGATCCTCGACCTGAACCCCAACGTCCGCGTCGAGACGTTCGAGACGCGCCTCACCTCGGCGAACGCGCTCGACATCCTGCGGGACTTCGACATCGTCGCCGATGGATCGGACAACTTCCCGACCCGCTACCTCGTTAACGACGCCTGCGTGCTGCTCGGCAAGCCGAACGTGTACGGCTCGATCTTCCGGTTCGAAGGCCAGGCGTCGGTGTTCTTCGCCAAGCAAGGGCCCTGCTACCGCTGCCTCTACGCGGAGCCGCCGCCGCCGGACCTGGTGCCGAGCTGCGCCGAGGGCGGCGTGTTGGGGGTGCTGCCCGGGATCATCGGATCGATCCAGGCAATGGAGACGATCAAGCTGATCCTCGGGGTCGGCGAGCCGCTGATCGGCCGGCTGCTGCTGTTCGACGCGCTCAAGCTCCAGTTCCGGGAGCTCAAGCTCGCCAAGGATCCCGACTGCCCGGTGTGTGGCGCGCACCCGACTGTCACGTCGCTCATCGATTACGAGGCGTTCTGCGGCGTTTTGGCCGCGCCCGCGTCGGATGGGGTGGAGATTGCAGCGGCAGACCTGGGGGAGCTGCGGAAGGGGAATCCCCGGCTCATCGTGCTCGACGTGCGCGAGCCGCACGAGTGGGCGATCGCCCATATCGACGGTGCGCGGCTGATTCCATTGAGCGAACTGCCCGAGCGTCTCGGCGAGCTGGACGGCCACGCCGAGATCGTCACGCACTGCCACCACGGCGTGCGCTCGATGAAGGCGCTCGAGATCCTGCAGGCGGCGGGCTTTGCGAACGTGCGGAGTTTGAAAGGCGGGATCGACGCGTGGAGCGTGCAGGTGGACCCGTCGGTGCCGCGGTACTGAGTGCCGAAGGGGGGACTCGAACCCCCACGGGCTTGCGCCCACTGGCTCCTGAAGCCAGCGCGTCTACCAGTTCCACCACTTCGGCGTGTTGGGAACGGCGTATAATAGATCGTTGTATAACTCCAAGTCAACGCATATCTTGGCGGAGCCTTTGGACAGAGTCTCCATCGCTCGCAATCCCCGCGCGCGACATGACTACCATCTCCTGGAAACGTGGGAGGCCGGTCTGGTGCTCACGGGGACGGAGGTCAAGTCGTTGCGCGAGCGCAAGGCGAGTTTGACCGAAGCTTACGCGCACCTGCGCAACGGCGAAGTCTGGCTGGAGGGCTTGAGCATCGCCCCGTACGCCCCCGGCAGCTGGAACAACCCGCCGACGACGCGCTCCCGCAAGCTGCTGTTCCATAAGAACCAGATCCGCAAGCTGATCGGCACGACGAGCCGCAAAGGGCTCACGTTGATTCCTTTGGAGCTGTACTTCAGCGAGCGCGGCGTGGCGAAAGTTGCGATCGCGCTCGCCAGGCCGAAGAAGCAGTTCGACAAGCGCGAGGACTTGAAGCGGCGCGACGCCGAGCGCGAGATGGCGCGGACGGTCCGGAGGCGGGCGTGATCCTGCTCGCCGTGTCGCTGCTGGGGCCGATGCAGGCGGTGACGATCGCGACCCCTCGCGGGGTCACGTCGATTCCGCTCAGCGCCGAGCGCGGGGCCCCCGCGGTGGCGGCCTCGCGTCTCGCCGTGCCGCTGGGGTTGACGGCCGAGGTGAGCGGCGCCGAGGCCGCGGTACGGGTCGGCGGCGTCACGTTCATCTTCCAGCTGGGTGCGCCGTTCGCGCGGGCGGGCGAGGCGATCTGTACGCTCGCGGCCGAGCCGTACGTCGCCCGCGACAGCCTGTTCCTGCCGCTGGCCTGGCTGACCGACTGCCTGCCGCGCGCGGTCGCGCGCTATCGTTGGGACGCGGACGCCGGGCGGCTCGCCGAGACCGCTCCGATCGCCATCGCCCCCGTCGCGGCGGCCGCGGTCAACCCGGTCACGGGCTTGCGGCTGGCCCATACGATTGTCGTCGATCCCGGCCACGGCGGCCGCGACCCCGGCAACCCCGGCCGCTACTTCTCCGGCTCACTCACGGAAAAGGACATTACCCTCGCCATCGGGAAGCTGCTGCGCGCCGAGCTCACGCGACGCGGACTCACCGCCGTGCTCACGCGCACCGGCGACACGCTCATCGACCTGCAGGACCGGCCGAGCTACTGCGCGGCCGATTGCGACATGTTCGTCAGCATTCACGTGAACGCCATGCCAGCCGGACGCCGCGCCAGCGCTGCCAGCGGTGTGGAGACGTACTTCCTCTCCGACGCCAAGACCGAAGACCAGCGGCGTGTGGCCGACATGGAAAACGCGGCGATCAGCTTCGAAGCGGACGCCGTCCGGAGCGCGCAGGGGCCGCTGGGTCAGATCATCAAGGACCTGCAGCAGAACGAGTATCTGCGTGAATCGGCGCGGCTCGCCGAGCTGGTGCAGGGCCGGGTGGCGGGCATCCATCCGGGCGGCGATCGCGGCGTGCAGCAGGCGGCGTTCTGGGTCCTCAACTTCGCCCGGCGGCCGGCGATTCTCGTGGAGACGGGGTTCGCCACGAACAAGGACGACGGCGCGTTTCTCACCTCCGCCCTCGGCCAGCGCAAAATCGCCAACGCGATCGCCGACGGCATCGTCGCCTACCTCCAGGAGCTGGAGCGCAAGCTCGCGGTCGGCGGGGCCGGGCGATGACCCGGGCCGCGCTCGCGGCGGCGCTGCTCCTGCCCGCCGCGGCGTCCTGCGTCTACTACAACGGGATGTGGAGCGCCCAGCGCCTGGCCCGCGAAGGGGCGAAGCGCGAAGCGCGGGGTGAAACGGTCGAGGCGCGGCAGGCGTGGGCCCGGGCGGCGGTCAAGGCGGAGTCGGTGCTCGCGCACCACCCGCACAGCGGGTGGGCGGATGACGCGCTGGTGCTGCAGGGGGAAGGGCGCGCGCGCAGCGGCGCCTGCGCCGAAGCGGTGGCCCCGTTGGACCGGGCGCTCGCTACCGTCACCGCCCCGCCGCTGCACGAGCGTGCGGTGCTCGCTCGTGCCGAGTGCGCGCTGCACGCGGGCGAGGTCGCGCTGGCCGCGCGCGTGATCGAGCCGGTCCTCGCCTCGACCGACGCGGGACGCCGCTCGCGCGCGGAGTACCTCGCCGGCCTCGCCGCCCTGGCGCGCGGGGATCGGGACGGCGCCGGCGTGCTGCTGGGACGATCCCAGGAGCCCGCCGCCCGCGTCGCCCAGGTGCAGGCGCTCATCGCCGCCGACCGCGCGGCTGAGGTGCCGGCCCTCGTGGGCCGTAAATTGCCGGGCCGCCTCGATGAAGGCGAATGGCTTCCGGTCTTCGACGCGCTGGCCGCGGCCGTAGGCCCGGAGAGCGCGTCGGTGAGTGTGCAACGCTTCGTTGCCGCGCAGTCCCTCAGCGCGGGCGCACGGGCCCGGCTGCTGCTCGCCGATGGCGACCGGTTGCTCGCCGCCAGGGCGACCGCGGCGGCCGGGACGCGCTACGCCGCCGCCGCCCGCCTCGTCCCCGACAGCAGCGAGGGCCAGCGCGCGCGTGTCCGCGCCGTGCGCGCCGCGGCCGCGGCGGCGACGGGTCCGGCGAACCTCGCTGCCGTCCGCCAGGCGCTCGATCGCCTCACGCGCACCGGGCTGAGTGGGGAAGCGGCGCAGGACGCCCGCGTGTTGCAGGCGCTGCTGCAGCAGCTCGCCGGCGCCGAGACCGGCAGCGAAGCGGACCGCTTCCGCGCCGCGGAGCTGGCGCGCGATTCCCTCAGGGCCACGCATCTCGCGGCAGCGTTGTTCGAGAGCTTCGCGCGCGCGACTCCCACGTCGCTGTTCGCACCCAAAGCCATCGTCGCCGCGCTCGCGCTCGAGCCCGGGGCGGCTGACTCGCTCTTGCCCGTGCTCGACTCCGCCTATCCGGCGTCTCCCTACACCCTCGCGCTGCACGGCGAGAACAGTCCGGCGTACGCCGCCGCTGAAGACTCGCTCGCGCAGATGCTCGGCGTCGAGCGCGCCGACCCCGGTGCTGCGGTCGCCGCGCTCGTCGCGCCGCCACAGCCGGGCCCGCGCGGCCCGGCGCTCGATCCGGAGCCGGGTGCGGTCCCGCGCGGTGCCGCGGAGGGTACGCGCCGGCCCGGCGTCCGCCGTCCCGGGCGGCCCGACGATCGGCCACCACAGCGCCCGCCGGACCGGTTGTGAGCGCCGTCGCCGTCCTGGGCACGACCTTCCAAAACCCGGTGCTGCTCGCGGCCGGCACCGCCGGGTTCGGGCGGGAGGTGGCGGGCGTGATCGACCTCGACTCGCTCGGCGGCGTGGTCACGAAAGCGGTCACACCCGAGCCGCGGCGCGGCCACCCGCGGCCGCGCGTCGCCGAGTTCCGCGGCGGCATGCTCAATGCCGTCGGGCTCGCCAACCCGGGCCTCGAGGCCGTCGCGACGCGCGAGTTGCCCCAGCTCGCGGCGCGGCTGCGCCGCGCGCGCATCGTGGTGAACGTGGCCGGCGCGACCGTGGATGATTACGTCGCCGTGGTCGAGCGGCTGACTGGCGCCGAGGGCGTCGTCGCGTTCGAGATCAATGCGTCGTGCCCGAACACCACGACAGGCGGGTTGGAGTTCGGCGCCGATGCCGCGAGTCTCGCCGATCTCGTGCGGCGCTGCCGAAGCGCCACGGGCCGACCGCTCGTCGTGAAGCTCTCGCCGGCGCTCCCCGACATCCCCGCGATGGCCCAGGTGGTCGCGGACGCGGGCGGCGACGCGGTGAGTCTCGTCAATACCATGCCGGGCATGCTCGACGGGCGACTCGGGAACCCGTTCGGCGGCGTGAGCGGGCCGGCGCTCTTGCCCATCGGCCTCCTGGCAACCCAACGGGTGCGCGAGCGCGTCGGGTTGCCCGTCATCGGAGTGGGGGGTATCCGGAGCGCCGCGGACGCGCGCGCCTACCTCGCGGCCGGCGCCGCCCTGGTGGCCATCGGCACCGCGGCGCTGGCCGACCCGCGCGTGCCCGTGCGCATCGCCCGCGAGCTGGCCCGTGGCTGAGCTCATTGTCGCCCTCGACCTGCCCTCGGGGTCCGACGCCCTGGCCCTCGCCGACCGCCTGCCGGGTCTCGCCTGGGCGAAGCTGGGACCGGTGTTGTACGTGCAGGAAGGGCCGGCGCTGGTGCGAGAGTTCGCCGCGCGGGGGGTGCGCGTCTTCCTCGACCTCAAATGGCACGACATTCCCACCGTCGTTGCGGGCGCGGTCGCCGCGGCCCGGGATCTCGGCGCGGCGATGGCGACGGTGCACTGCCTCGGCGGACCCGAGATGCTGGCGGCCGCCCGGACGGCGGCGGGGAATGGAGACTTCGCTCTTGTTGGGGTCACCGTGCTGACCTCACACGACGCGGCCGGCTTCGAGCAGGTGGTGGGGCGGGGCGTCCCTGACCTGGGGTTCGAAGCGGAGCGGTTGGCGAAGGTCGCCATGCAGGCCGGTCTGCGGGGTGTCGTCGCCTCGGGCCACGAGCTGGGGCTGTTACGCGAAACGTTGGGCACGGGGCCGTGGCTCGTGGTGCCCGGCGTCCGGCTCCCCGGGGACGGCCCGGGCGACCAGCGCCGCACGATCGCGCCGCGAGACGCGGTGCGCGGCGGCGCGACGCACCTGGTGGTGGGCCGCTCGATCACCGCGGCCCGGGACCCCGCCGCGGCGTATCAGGCGGTGCGGGAGGCGATGGAGTCATGAAGGCCTGGCTGTTGCTGCTGGTGCTGGGGGCGCCGCTGGCCGGCCAGTCCTCGCTCGGCGAAGCCGCCGAGCAGGCGCGTCGGGCCTGGCTGGCGCATGATGCCGCGGCGCTCGTGGCCCACAGCCCCAGTCTCGTGCTGCAAATCCCCGGGGCCGACCCCTCGTCGCCGCTGGGGCGGGCGCAGGCGGCGGAGTTGCTGAGCCGCTACTTCCGGCCCGCCGAGGAACGCGGCACGGCGGTCGGCGCGGTGCGCGAGGTGGAGCCGGGGCGGGGGTTCGTCGAGCTCGAGCGCCGCTACGTGGTGGCGGGGACGCGCGACGAGCGACGCGAGACGGTGTTTCTCGGGTTCCGGTTGCTGCTGGGGCGCTGGGTGCTGGCAGAGTTGCGGAGCGAGCCGTAATCGCGCCCCTTGCGTGGACTTACGGGCCTGGGTATACTCGCAGGCTGAATTGGACTTTTTTCGTGGAGACGCTCCGTTGAAGGTTCGTTCCAGCGTTCGACCGATCTGCGAGCACTGCAAGGTGGTCAAGCGCCGCGGTGTGATCCGGGTGATCTGCAAGCGCAGCCCCAAACACAAGCAGCGGCAGGGCTAGCGCATGGCGCGGATCGCCGGCGTCGACCTGCCGCGTGAGAAGAAAGTGCTTTTCGCCCTCCCGTACATCTACGGGATCGGGCGCAGCAACGCGAAAAAGATCCTCGAGGAGACGGGCGTGAGCCCCGACGCGCGGGTGCGGGACCTGCGCGATGCGGAAGTCGCGCGGTTGCGCCAGGTGATCGAGCGCGATTACAAGGTCGAAGGCGCGCTGCGGACCGAAGTCGCGATGAACATCAAGCGGGTGATGGACATCGGGACTTATCGCGGTTCGCGGCACAAGAAAAACCTGCCGGTGCGCGGCCAGCGCACGCACACCAACGCGCGGACCAAGAAGGGTCCGCGGCGCGCGATCCCGGGCAAGAAGAAGGCGGTCCTCAAAAAGTAAATGGCAACGGCGAAAGCGGGCGCCAAGCGCGCCAAGAAGGTCGTCGAGGCGGAGGCCGTCGCGCACATCACCGCGACGTTCAACAACACGCTCATCACGATCACCGACATGCAGGGCAATACGATCACGTGGGGCTCATCGGGGAAGGCCGGCTTCAAGGGGTCGAAGAAGTCCACGCCGTTCGCGGCCACCGTCGCCGCGGAGCAGGCGGCCCGTGAAGCGCTGAACCTCGGCGTCAAACGCGTGCATGTGCGCGTGCAGGGCCCCGGCTCGGGCCGCGAGTCCGCCATTCAAGCGCTGGCGACCGCCGGGCTGCAGGTGCGGTCGATCCGCGACGTCACGCCAATCCCGCACAACGGCTGCCGGCCGCCGAAGAAGCGGCGGGTCTAGGCGATGGCGCGCTACACGGGACCGGTGTGCAAGCTGTGCCGGCGGGAAGGCACCAAGCTGTTCCTCAAGGGGACGCGGTGCCTGACGGAGAAGTGCGCGATCGAGCGGCGCGCCTACGCGCCCGGCCAACACGGCCAGAGTACCGGCCGGCGTCGCAAAGCGTCCGAATACGCCAAGCAGCTGCGCGAGAAGCAGAAGGTCAAACGCATCTACGGGCTCTCGGAGCGGCAATTCCGCAACCTGTTCGATCGCGTGCTCAAGGAGCCGGGGATTACCGGCGAAGCGCTGCTCGTCGCGCTCGAGACCCGGCTGGACAACATCGTCTACCGCATGGGCTTCGCGACCTCGCGGCGGCAGGCGCGCCAGCTGGTCCGGCACCGGCACGTGCACGTGAACGGGCGCGTCGTCGATGTGCCGTCGTACCGGATCCGCGCCGGCGACGAGGTGAAGTTGGGCGATGCGAGCCGCGAGCTCGTCCCCGTCCGGCTCGCGCTCGAGCATTTCGCGCGCGGGCAGCCGGTTACCTGGATCCAGGTGGATACCGACAAGGCCGTCGGCCGGATGGTCGAACGGCCCACCCGCGACACGATTCCGATCGCGGCCCAAGAACAGTTAATCGTCGAGCTCTATAGCAAGTGATCACGACTCTCGATTTGACCGGGTTGGTCCACCCGCACGTCGTCGAAATGACCAAGCGGGAGGACAACCCCAACGCCGCCGAGTTCCGGCTCCAGCCGCTCGAGCGCGGCTACGGCTACACACTCGGCAACTCGCTGCGGCGGATGCTGCTGTCCTCGCTGCGGGGTGCAGCGGTGTGGGCATTCCGGCTGGACGGCGTGGTGCACGAGCACCAGACCATCCCCGGCGTGGTGGAAGACGTCCACCAGATCATCCAGCGCCTGAAACAGCTCACCCTGGTGCTGGCGCCCGACGTCGACGAAGCGGTGCTGCACATCAAGCGGGACGCGGCCGGCGCCGTCTACGCACGCGACATCGAGCCCCACGGCTCGGTGACCGTCGTCAACCCCGACCATCTGTTGTTCACGCTCCAGGACGAGAAGGACGTGAGCGGCGAGCTGTACGTGAACAAGGGCCGCGGCTACGTCGAAGCGGAGCAACATCCCGTGGACCGGACGCTGCCGGTGGACGTGGTGCGCATCGACTCGATTTACAATCCGGTGCGCCGCGCCAACTTCACCGTGGCGGAAACGCGCGTCGGGCAGCGCACCGACTACGACCGGCTGACGCTGTCGGTCGAGACCAACGGCACCATCTCTCCCGAGGACGCCGTGGCGTACGCTGCCGCCCTCGCGCAGGAGCACTTCCGGTTCTTCGTCGACTTCGGGAAGGTGCCGATGATCGCGGCGCCCGAGACGGTCCCCGGCAACGGCGGCGGCGCGGCGACGGGCCAGCTTCGCGACCTCCTGAACCGCTCCATCGACGACGTCGGCCTGTCGGTCCGCTCGGTCAACTCGTTGAAGAACTCGAACATCCGCACCCTGTCCGACCTGGTGCAGTACCGCGAGGATGACCTCCTCAAGGTCAAGAACGTGGGCGAGAAGGCCCTCGCCGAGATCGCGGAGCTGTTGCGACGCGAAGGCCTCAACTTCGGCATGCGGTTCGAGGACGTGAACGGCGAGCTGCGCGTCGCCGACCCGGGCACGCCGCCGATGGCGCAGCCGGGCGCGGGCGACGAGGAGGAGGTCTGATGCGCCATCGCGCCAAGGCCCGGCAGCTCTCGAGGACCTCCAGCCACCGCAAAGCGACGCTCAACAACATGGCGACAAGCCTGTTCCGCCACGACCGCATCGTGACGACCGAGGCCAAGGCCAAGGAGCTGCGTCCGTTCGCCGAGCGGCTGATCACGCTGGCGCGTCGCGGCGATCTGCACGCCCGGCGGGTGGTGGAGCGGAGCCTCAAGGACAAGGAAGTCACGCACCGGCTGTTCGCCGAGCTGGGGAAGCGCTTCGCGGCGCGGCCGGGGGGCTACACGCGGATCATCAAACTGGGTCACCGCGTCGGGGACGGCGCCGAGGTGGCCCGGATCGAGCTGCTGAGTGAGTGAAGGGACGGCGGGGGGCGAAACAGCCAGGGGGACCCCGAAGGGTCCCCCTTTTTCTTCAGGCGGCTTTGGTCACCCGGTTGGACTTCAGGCACTGGGTGCAGACCCGCAGGTGGCGGGTGCGGCCGTCCACGAGCGCGCGGACCCGCTGCAGATTGGGGTACCAGCGGCGGTTCGTCTTGTTATTCGCGTGGCTGATGGTGTGGCCCGCCACGGGACCCTTGCCGCACACGTCGCAAACGCGCGCCATGACCCACGATCCGATCGAGAATGAGCGCCCAGAAAAACCACAGCGGCCCGAAACGTAACGGGGCCCCCCAAGCCGGGCAACCCCGTCGCACCGCCGTGATCACCGGCGTGACGGGGCAGGACGGCTCGTACCTGGCAGAGCTGCTGCTCGCCAAGGGCTACGAGGTCGTGGGCGTCGTGCGCCGCACGTCGCATGATTCCTACGAGCGCATCGGGCACCTGCTCGACCGCCTGCACATCGTGCCGGCGGACCTGCTCGACCAACACTCGCTGACGGCCGTCGTCCGGGATGCGAAGCCCCACGAGGTCTACAACCTCGCGGCGCAGAGCTTCGTCCCCACTTCGTGGACGCAGCCGGTGCTGACGGGCGAGTTTACGGCGCTGGGCGTCGTGCGCCTCCTCGAGGCGATCCGCCTCGCCCACCCCGAGGCGCGCTTTTACCAGGCGAGCTCCTCGGAGATGTTCGGGAAGGCGACCCAGACGCCGCAGCGCGAGAGCACGCCGTTCTATCCGCGCTCGCCCTATGGGGTGGCGAAGGTCTACGGCCACTGGATTACCGTGAACTACCGCGAGTCCTACGGGTTGTACGCGGTGAGCGGCATCCTCTTCAACCATGAGTCCCCGCGGCGCGGCCTGGAGTTCGTCACACGCAAGGTCTCCCACGGGGTCGCGCGCATCGTGCGCGGCCGCATGACCGAGCTGCGTCTCGGCAACCTCGACGCGCGCCGCGACTGGGGCTTCGCCGGCGACTATGTGGACGCGATGTGGCGCATGCTGCAGCGGCCGGAGCCCGTCGACTACGTGATCGGCACCGGTGAGATGCATACCGTGCGGGAGCTGTGCGAGATCGCGTTCGGCCACGCGGGGCTCGACTGGAAGCAGTACGTGCGGGTCGACCCCGCCTTCGTGCGGCCCGCCGAGGTGGACCTCCTCCAGGCCGACGCGGGGAAGGCCCGGCAGGAGCTCGGCTGGCGACCGACGACCTCCTTCGCCGAGCTCGTCACGATGATGGTGGACGCCGACCTGGAGCGTGTGAAGTGAGGGTCCTGGTGACCGGTGCCGACGGGTTCGTCGGCCGCTGGCTGGTCCGCCGCCTGCTCGCGGATGGGCGCGAGGTGTACGCGGCGGTGCGGCCGGCGATGTCGGCGGCGCATCCGGACGACGGGCTCTCCGACGCCGAGCGGGCCGCGGTGCGGTGGCTGCCGCTCGAGCTCCTCGACCCCGATTCGATCCGTCAGTGCGCGGCGGGGCCGTACGACGCCGTCGTACACCTCGCGGCCGTGGCCTCAGGCCCCGAGGCCCTGCGCGACCCCAGCGGCGCGTGGACGGTCAACGCCGTCGGGACGGTGCGGTTGTGTCACGAGCTGGCGGAGGGCAGGGTCGGCGGTCGCGCCGATCCCCTGGTATTGGTCGTGTCCACGTCCGAGGTCTACGGACGCGGGGAAGCACGGCCGCGGCGGGAGACCGACCTGCCGGTGCCGTGCTCGCCGTACGCGGCCAGCAAGCTCGGGGAGGAGACCGCGGCGCTCGAGGCCTGGCGCCGCGCGGGGCTGCGGGTCATCGTGGCGCGTCCGTTCGCCCACACCGGGCCCGGGCAGGACGCGCGGTTCGTGGTCCCGGCATTCGCCCAGCGGCTGCGGTTCGCCCGCCGGATCGGCGCGCCGGTCGTGAAGGTGGGGAACCTGGAGCCCGTGCGGGAGTTCTTGCACGTGCAGGACGTGGTCGACGCGTACGCGCGGCTGCTCACCAAGGGGCAACCGGGCGAGATCTACAACGTGGCCAGCGGGGATGGGATCAGCCTCGAAGACCTGCTGTTCCGCATGGCCGGGCTCCTCGGCGTGCGGCCGATTCCCGAGGCGGACCCCGACCTGATGCGGCCGGCCGACATTCCGCACTTGGTGGGCGATGGGGCCAAGCTGCGCCACGCCACCGGCTGGGCCCCGCGCTTCACGCTGGACGCGACCTTGAAGGACGTGCTTGATGCCCAAGCGGACTGATCTGCACCGCATCCTGCTGATCGGCTCCGGCCCGATCGTGATCGGACAGGGGGCGGAGTTCGACTATTCGGGCACGCAGGCGGTGAAGGCGTTGAAAGAAGAAGGGTACGAGGTCGTGCTGGTGAACTCGAACCCGGCGACCATCATGACCGACCCCGAGATCGCCGACCGCACTTACATCGAGCCGGTCACCCCCGAGTGGGTGCGCAAGGTGATCGAGCGCGAGCGGCCCGACGCCCTGCTGCCGACGATGGGGGGGCAGACGGCGCTGAACGTGGCGACGGCGCTGGCGCGCGACGGGACGCTGGCGGAGTTCGGCGTCGAGCTCATCGGGGCGAGCGCCCGGGCCATCCAGATGGCCGAAGATCGCGCCGAATTCGCCGCCGCGATGCGTCGCATCGGGCTCGCCGTCCCGCTGGGGCGCACCGTCGCTTCGCTCGACGCGGGTCTGGAGGCCGTGGCCGAGGTCGGGTATCCGGCGGTGATCCGCCCCTCCTTCACCCTGGGCGGGACCGGCGGCGGCATCGCGTACAACCGCGAGGAGTTCGAGGAGCTGGTGGGCCGGGCGCTGGAGCTCTCGCCGGTGCACACGACGCTGATCGAGCGCAGCGTGCTCGGCTGGAAGGAGTTCGAGCTCGAGGTGATGCGCGACGGGCGCGACAACGTGGTGATCGTGTGTTCGATCGAGAACCTGGACCCGATGGGGGTCCACACGGGGGACTCGATCACCGTGGCCCCGGCGATGACGCTCACCGACCGCGAATACCAGCGCATGCGCGACGCGGCCATCGCGATCATCCGTGAGATCGGCGTCGCCGCCGGCGGCTGCAACATCCAGTTCGCGGTGAGCCCGGCCGACGGCGAGATGCTGGTGATCGAGATGAACCCGCGGGTGTCGCGCTCGTCCGCCCTTGCCTCCAAGGCCACCGGCTTCCCGATCGCCCGCATCGGCACCAAGCTCGCCGTGGGATTCACGCTCGACGAGCTGCCCAACGACATCACCCGCACCACGCCCGCCTCTTTCGAGCCGGTGCTCGACTACGTGGTGGTCAAGGTGCCGCGGTTCGCCTTCGAGAAATTCCCGCGGGCCGATTTCCGCCTCACCACGCAGATGAAATCGGTCGGCGAGGCGATGGCGATCGGCCGCACCTTCAAGGAGGCGTTCCAGAAGGGCCTGCGCGCGCTCGAGACCGGCCGCGCGGGATGGGTGAGCGGGGACGACCGGGTGCCAAGCGACGCGCCCGCGGACCTGAAGGTGGCCCTGCGCACGCCGGTCCCGGAGCGCGTGTTCCAGATCCGCCGCGCCCTGCTCGCCGGGGTGACGGTGGACGAGATCCACGAGGCGACGGGGATCGACCCCTGGTTCCTGTATCAGCTGCAGGACCTGCTGGACGCCGAGCGCTGGTTCGCTGATCTCGCCACGCCGGACGCCGTTGAGGTGCGCCGCATGAAGCGCATGGGGTTCAGCGACCGCCAGCTCGCGGCGCTGCGGGGGTGCACCGAGGCCGAGTTCCGCGAGCGCCGCTGGCGGCTCGGGGTCCATCCCGCCTACAAGACGGTGGACACGTGCGCCGGCGAATTCCCGTCCGCGACGCCGTACCTCTACTCCTCCTACGACGAGGAAAACGAGTCCCAGCCGTTCGGCGCGCAGGGGATCGTGATCTTGGGGAGCGGGCCCAACCGCATCGGGCAGGGCGTCGAGTTCGACTACTGCTGCGTGCGCGCCGGGCTCGCGTTCCGCGACCTCGGGTTCAAGACGATCATGATCAACTCGAACCCCGAGACCGTCTCGACCGACTTCGACATCTCCGACAAACTGTACTTCGAGCCTCTCACCTTCGAGGACGTGCTGGAGATCGTGCGCCTCGAACAGCCGCGCGGCGTCGTCGTGCAGCTCGGCGGGCAGACCCCCCTACAGCTCACCAAAGCCCTCGAGGCCGCCGGCATCCCGATCCTCGGCACGTCTCCCGACGCCATCGACACGGCGGAAGACCGCAAGCGCTTCGAGGAGCTCGCCGACCGGCTTGGCGTCACCCAGACGCCCAACGGCACGGCCCGCTCCGTCGCCGAGGCCGGCGTGGTCGCCAAGCGCATCGGGTACCCGGTGCTGGTGCGGCCCTCCTACGTGCTCGGCGGCCGGGCGATGGAGATCGTGTACGACGAGGCGTCGCTGCAGGAGTTCTTCGAGAAGGCCGCGCGCGTCGCCCCCGAGCACCCGGTGCTCATCGATCACTTCCTCGAGGACGCCTTCGAGGCCGATGTCGACGCCATTGCCGACGGCCGCCGCTGCGTCGTGGGCGGGGTGATGCAGCATATCGAGGACGCCGGCGTTCATTCGGGGGACTCGGCCTGCGTCCTGCCCCCGTACCTGATCGGGGACCGCCAGGTCGCCGAGATGCGCCGGTCCACCACCGCCTTCGCCCAGGCCCTGGGCGTCGTCGGGCTCCTCAACGTCCAGTACGCGATCAAGGCCGGCGTGGTCTACGTCCTGGAAGTGAACCCCCGGGCCTCACGAACCGTCCCGTTCGTCAGCAAGGCCACCGGCGCTCCCCTGGCCAAGCTGGCCGCGGCCGTGATGGTGGGGAAAACCCTGGACGAGCTGGGGGTGCCGGACGAGCTCCCGGTACCGGGGGTTGCCTGCAAGGAAGCGGTCTTCCCCTTCACCAAACTGCCCGGCGTAGATACCGTTTTGGGCCCGGAGATGCGCTCGACGGGCGAGGTCATGGGGATCGCCGAGAGTTTCGGGATGGCGTTCGCCAAGGCGCAAATCGCGGCCGACGGAAGCCTGCCGCTGTCGGGCACCATCTTCGTCACGGTGAACGACTCCGACAAGCCGACGGTGGTGCCGATCGTGCGGCGCTTTCACGAGATGGGGTTTCGGATTCTGGCGACCGAGGGGACACAGCGGTACCTGCGCGCCCGGGGAGTCCCGGCCGAGCGGGTGTTGAAGGTGCACGAGGGCCGCCCCAACGCGATCGATCTGATCGTCTCGGGCGACGTTCACCTGCTGATCAACACGCCGCTCGGGAAGTTCACGCAGCAGGACGACTACGCTATCCGGCGCGCCGCGCTGGTGCACCGGGTGCCGTACACCACGACGATGTCCGCCGCGAGCGCTGCGTGTGACGCGATCATCGCGCTCCGCAGCCGGACCGGCAGCGTGAGGAGTCTCCAAGAATGGCACGAAAAGACGATCGTCGGAAAGCCGGAGCCCGCGGCGGCAAGCCCGGGAACGGCAAGCCGGGACGCCCGGCCCGTCCGGGCGTAAAACCCCCGGCCGCTCCGCCCCAGCCGCCCAAGCCCAAGTTCCAGGGCAAGCTGCTGGAGAACGAGCCGCTGGCGCGGTACACCACGTACCGCATCGGCGGCCCGGCGCGCTACCTGCTCACCGCGGCCAGCACCGAGGACGTCGCGCGCGGCCTCGAGATGGCGCAGGAGCGGGGGCTCCCCTCGGTGGTGCTGGGCCTCGGGTCCAACGTGCTCGTGCGGGACAGCGGGTTCCCCGGGCTCGTAGTCCGGATGGGCAAGGGCCTCGACCGCTTCGAAATGAAGGGCGCGACCGCCATCGTCGGCGCCGGCCTGCCGACGCCGCTGCTCGCCCGCCGCACCGCGGAGCTCGGCTTCACCGGCGTGGAGCGGTTCATCGGTATCCCCGGGACCATCGGGGGCGGCATTTACATGAACGCCGGCTGCCACGGCGCGGAGTTCGCCGAGGTCATCACCGAGGTGACGGTGATGGACCCGAAGGGGAAAGTGAAGCAGCTCGCCCGGCGCCAGATCGTCTTCAAGTACCGGTCCAGCAACCTCGACGACCAGGTCATCCTCGAGGCGAAGCTCGGGCTCGGCGAGGAGAGCCCGGCGAAGCTCAAGGAGCTGCAGGGCCGCCTGCTGCGCTGGCGCAAGGCCGGGACGCCGTTTGATCAACCGTGCTGCGGCTCGGTATTCCGCAACCCCGGCGGGCCGAAGACGGCGGGCATGCTGATCGAGGAGTGCGGGCTCAAGGGGCACCAGATCGGCGGCGCCCAGGTGTCGACCATGCACGCGAACTACTTCGTCAATCTCGGCACCGCGACGGCCGCCGACGTGCTCAAGCTCATCGAGCACGTGCGCAAGACGGTCGCCAAGAAGGCGGGGGTGGAGCTGGCCACCGAAGTGAAAGTGATCGGCTGATGGCCGATGTCTTCGTGCACCCGTCGAGCTTCGTCGACGACGGCGCCGTCGTGGGACGGGGCACGAAGATCTGGCATTTCAGCCACATCATGCCCGGCGCGGTGATCGGCGAGCGCTGCAACCTCGGCCAGAACGTGGTGGTCATGCCCAAGACGCGGATCGGCAACAACGTCAAGATCCAGAACAACGTGTCGGTCTACGAGGGCGTCGAGCTCGAGGACGACGTCTTCTGCGGTCCGTCGTGCGTGTTCACCAACGTGATGAACCCGCGCAGCCACATCCCGCGCAAGCACGAGTACCGCAGGACGCTGGTGAAGCGCGGCGCCTCGATCGGGGCCAACGCCACCGTCGTGTGCGGGGTGACGCTCGGCGAGTACGCCTTCATTGGCGCCGGCGCGGTCGTCACCTCCGACGTGCCGCCGTACGCGCTGATGGTCGGCGTCCCGGCGCGGCGCATCGGATGGATGTGCCAGTGCGGGGAGCGGCTGCAGCCCGCCCAGGGCCAGGCCGCGTGCCCCGCGTGTGGCGCCCGCTACGCCGAAGCGGAGGGTGCCTTGCGCATGACCGAGCCCCCCCCACCGCGCGCGCGGCCGTGAACGTCCCGCTGCTGGACCTCGTCGCCCAGTACCGGACGATCAAGGACGAGGTCTGGTCCGCGCTGCAGCGCGTCGTCGAATCCCAGCAATTCATCATGGGCCCGGCCGTCCCGCAGCTCGAAACCGCGGTGGCACAGCTGTCGCACGCCCGGCACGGCGTGGGCTGCGCTAGCGGCACCGATGCCCTGCTGCTCCCGCTCAAGGCGCTGAACCTCAAGCCGGCGGACGAGGTCATCACCAGCTCGTTCACCTTCTTCGCCACCGCGGGGGCAATTCACAACGCGGGCGGCACTCCCGTCTTCGTGGATATCGAGGCGGACACCTTCAATATCGACCCGGAGACGGTCGAGGCCGCGATCACGCCGCGCACCCGCGCCATCGTGCCGGTGCACCTCTTCGGCCAGATGGCGAACATGGAGCGCCTGCTGGCGATCGCCCGGCGGCACGGGCTGAAGGTGATCGAGGATGCGTGCCAGGCGATCGGGGCGCGGCGCTCGATCGACGGCGAATGGCGTGTGGCGGGCGAGCTCGGGTGGGTCACCGCCTACTCCTTCTTCCCCAGCAAGAACCTGGGGGCCTGGGGGGACGCCGGGATGATAGTCACCTCCGACGACGCGGTGGCCGAGCGGCTGCGCCGGCTGCGCCTGCACGGCGGGGCCAAGCAGTACCACCACGAGGAGATCGGGACGAACTCCCGGCTCGACACGCTGCAGGCGGCCGTGCTCCTGGCGAAGCTCCCCCACCTCGCCGCCTGGTCTGGAAAGCGCCGCGAGCACGCGGCCTACTACTCCAAGGCGTTCGCGGGGCTGCGGGGGGTAACGACGCCGGTCGTGGAGCGCGCCAACGAGCACATCTTCCATCAGTACACCCTGCGGGCCGAGCGGCGGGACGAGCTGCTGGCGCACCTCAAGGCGAAGGGCATCGGCTGCGCGGTCTACTACCCGATCCCGCTCCACCGCCAGGAGTGCTTCGCTGCCCTGGGATATAAGGAAGGACGCCTGCCGGTGAGCGAGCGCGCCGCGCGCGAGGTCCTGTCGCTGCCGATCTTCCCGGAGCTGACGCGCGAGCAGATGGACACGGTGGTCGGCGCGGTCCGCGAGTTCTACCGGTGAGCCGGCTGCAGCTCGGTGTGGTCGGCGCCGGGGCGTGGGGCCGCAACCACGTGCGCACCGCCGCGGGGCTGGCGGACGCCGAGCTCGCGGCCGTCTGCGACACGAGCGAGCCGACGCGCCAACGTCTCGCCCGGCAGTATCCGGCCGCGCTCGTGACCGCCGACCTGAACGAGCTGCTCGGCAAGGTGGATGCCGTCATCATCGCCGCGCCCGCAGGGACGCACGCCGACCTCGCGCGGCGCTGCATCGAGGCGGGGAAGCCGTGCCTCGTCGAGAAGCCCTTCGCGCTGACGACGCGGGATGCCGAGGCGGTCGCCAAGGCGGCGGCGACCCGCAAGGTCCCGGTCCTGCCGGGGCACCTGCTGCTCTTTCATCCGGCGGTCGAGCAGCTGCGGGCGCTGGTGGCGGGGGGGCAGCTGGGGCAGCTCTTCTATCTCTATGGCTTGCGGCTGAACCTCGGCCAGGTGCGGCAGGATGAGAACGCGCTGTGGAGCTTCGGGCCGCACGATGTCTCGGTCGCCCTCTTCCTGCTGGATGAGACGCCGGTCCGGGTCGCGGCGCAGGGGCACTGTTATCTCCAGCCCAAGGTCGAAGACGTGGTGTTCCTGACGATGGAGTTCCAGAGTGGGGTGCTGGCCCACGTGCAGCTCTCGTGGCTGGATCCGCATAAGGTCCGCAAGCTGACCGTGGTGGGGTCGAAGAAAATGGTGGTGTTCGACGACATGGAGCCGCGCGAAAAGCTGCGGATCTACGACAAGGGCGTGGAGCGCCCGCCCGAGTACGCCTCGTACGGCGAGGCCCTGACGGTTCGCGAAGGGGACATTTTCATTCCTAAGATCGCGAGCGTCGAACCGCTCGCCGCCGAGCTCGGCCACTTCGTCCGCGTGGCGCGGGGAGCGGAAGCGCCGCGCATCGGTCCCGCCGACGGCGTGCGGGTCGTGCGCGTGCTCGAGGCGGCGTCCCGCTCGCTGGCGGGCGGCGGCGCCCCGGTGGCCATGTGAGCCGCGCCACCTCTGCGGGTTCCAGCGCCGACGCGCTGCTCGCCAAGGCCCGCGACCGCACGGCACGCTTCGGTGTCGTGGGGCTCGGCTACGTGGGGCTGCCCCTGGCCATGGAGCTGGTGCGCGCCGGCTACACGGTGCTCGGCTTCGACTCGAGCGCACGGGTGGTGGACGGGGTGAACGGCGGGACATCGCACGTGCAGGACGTGCCGTCCCGGGCGGTGGCGGAGGCGGTCAAGGCCGGGAAGCTCTCCGCCACGACGGATCTGGCGCGACTCAAAGAGCCCGATGCCATCTCCATCTGCGTGCCCACGCCGTTGTCCAAGACCAAGGATCCCGACGTCAGCTACGTGCTGGCGGCGACCGAATCCGTGAAGAAGAGCCTGCGGCGCGGCCAACTGGTCGTACTGGAGTCCACCACCTATCCCGGTACGACCCGCGAGCTGCTGCTCCCGGCGTTCGAGCGCACCGGGCTCACGGTGGGTGAGGACTTCTTCCTCGCCTTCTCCCCAGAGCGGGTGGACCCGGGCAACTCCCGGTGGAACACGCGGAACACGCCGAAGGTGCTGGGCGGCATCACGCCGGCGTGCCTGCGGGTCGCGACGGCGCTGTATCAGCCGGCGATCGAAACGCTCGTGCCCGTCTCCTCGACCGAGGCGGCCGAGCTCGTGAAGATCCTGGAGAACACGTTCCGCAGCGTCAACATCGGGCTCGTCAACGAGATGGCGATCGTGTGCGACAAGCTCGGCGTGGACGTGTGGGAGGTCATCGACGCGGCGGCCACGAAGCCGTTCGGCTTCATGAAGTTCACCCCCGGCCCCGGCGTCGGGGGGCACTGCATCCCGCTCGATCCGCATTATCTCGCGTGGAAGATGCGGACGCTCAACTATCGCACTCGCTTCATCGAGCTGGCCGGCGAGATCAACGCCGAGATGCCCGAGTACTGGGTGGGGCGCGTCGTGGACGGGCTCAACGAGCGCGGCAAGGCCGTTCGCGGCAGCCGGGTGCTCGTGCTGGGCGTGGCGTACAAAAAGGACATCGAGGACATCCGCGAGAGTCCCGCGCTCGACGTGATCCGGCTGCTGCAGCAGCGGGGCGCCGACGTCGACTACCACGACCCGCACGTGCCGCGTTTCCGGGAAGACGGCGTCGAGCTCGTGTCGCTGCCGCTCACGGCGGAAACGCTGCGGCGGGCCGATTGCGTCATCATCGTGACCGACCACTCCGCGATCGACTACGCGCTCGTCGCCCGGGAAGCCGCCCTGATCGTGGACACCCGCCACGTGCTGCCCCGCCGGCCGGAGGCGGAGCGGTGAAGGTTGCCGTCGTCGGGACGGGTTACGTCGGGCTCGTCCTCGGCGCTTGTCTCGCCGAGACGGGCAACGACGTGCTGTGCGCCGACGTGGACACGGGGAAGATCGCGGGGCTGGCTCAGGGAAAGCTGCCAATCTACGAGCCCGGCCTCGAGCCCCTCGTCCTCCACAACCTGCGCGAGGGCCGCCTCGGCTTCACGACCGATGTGGGTCAGGCGGTGGAGCGCTCCGAGATCGTGTTCATCGCCGTCGGCACGCCGCCCGACGAGGATGGGTCCGCGGACCTCCAGCACGTGCTCGACGTGGCGGGGACGATCGGGCGCCGCATGAACGCGCCCAAGATCGTCATCACCAAGAGCACCGTCCCCGTCGGCACCGCCGAGCGGGTGCGGGCCGAGATCGTCCGGCACACCAAGACCCCGTTCCACGTCTGCTCCAACCCGGAGTTTCTGAAGGAAGGCGCCGCGGTCGAAGACTTCATGAAGCCGGATCGCGTCGTGGTGGGCGTCGACTCCGACGAGGCGGCCCGGACGCTTGAGGAGCTGTACGCCCCGTTCGTGCGCACCGGGAATCCGCTGATCTTCATGGACGTGCCGTCGGCAGAAATGACCAAGTACGCGGCCAACGCGATGCTGGCGACGCGTATCTCGTTCATGAACCAGATCGCGCGACTGTGCGAGGCGGTGGGCGCGGACGTCACGCAGGTGCGGCGCGGCATCGGCAGCGACCGGCGCATCGGCCCCGCGTTTCTGTTCCCGGGCCCCGGCTACGGGGGCTCCTGTTTTCCGAAGGACGTCCAGGCGCTGGTCCGCTCGGGCGCCGACCACGAGGTGTCGCTCGACATTCTCGTGGCCGTGCAGGCGGCGAACGAACGCCAGAAGCGGGTGCTGTTCGAGAAGCTGCGGCGGCACTTCGACGGCGCCCTGCGCGGTCGGGCGGTTGCCGTTTGGGGCCTCGCGTTCAAGGCCGAGACTGACGACGTCCGCGAGAGCCCGGCGCTGGTGCTTGTGGAGCTGCTGCTGCGCGAGGGCGCGACGGTGCGGGTGCACGATCCCGCGGCGCTCGCCGCGGCGCGTCGCGTGTTCGGCGACCGCGTCACCTACGCGGAGCACGCCTACGACGCGCTCGCCGGCGCCGATGCGTTGGCGATCGTGACCGAGTGGCTGGAGTACCGCAACCCCGACTTCGCCCGCATCCGCCAGTTGCTGCGCCGGCCACTGATCGTGGACGGGCGCAACCTCTTCGAGCCCGACCGTCTCGCCAAGCTCGGCTTCACCTACGACAGTATCGGCCGCCGCCTGGCATGCGCCTCCTCGTAACCGGCGCGGCCGGGTTCCTCGGCAGCCACCTCTGCGACCGGCTGCTCGCGCTCGGGCACACCGTGGTCGGCATGGACAACCTGATCACGGGAGCGCCCGCCAACCTCGCCCACCTCGAGCACCACCGCGGCCTGCAGTTCGTCCGCCACGACGTCAGCACGTTCATCGACGTCCCCGGTCCCGTGGACGGCATCCTGCACTTCGCCAGTCCGGCGAGCCCGATCGACTACCTCGAGTATCCGATCCCCACACTGAAGGTGGGCGCGCTGGGCACGCACAACGCCCTGGGACTCGCCAAGGCAAAAGGCGCGCGCTTCCTGCTCGCCTCGACGTCCGAGGTGTACGGCGACCCGCTCGTCCACCCGCAGCCGGAAAGCTACTGGGGCAACGTGAACCCGGTGGGTCCGCGCGGCGTGTACGACGAGGCGAAGCGCTTCGCCGAAGCGATGACGATGGCCTACCACCGCTATCACCGGCTGGACACGCGGATCGTGCGGATCTTCAACACCTACGGCCCGCGGATGCGGCCACGGGACGGGCGCGTGGTGTCGAACTTCATCGTCCAGGCGCTGAAGGGCGAGCCGCTCACCGTCTACGGCGATGGCTCGCAGACCCGCTCGTTCTGCTACGTCGACGACCTGATCGAGGGGATCGTCCGGCTGTTCGAGCGCGGCGACGCGGACCCCACCAACATCGGGAACCCGCGCGAATTCACCGTGCGCCAGCTCGCCGACCGCGTGCTCGCGCTCACTGGAAGCCGCAGCCCGATCGTCGAGCGGCCGCTCCCGGTGGACGACCCCAAGGTGCGCCAGCCCGACATTACGCGGGCCAAGCGGCTGTTGGGGTGGGAGCCGCAGGTGCCGCTCGAGGAGGGGCTGCGCCGGACCATCGCCTACTTCCGCGACCTCGTGGGACGATGAGCGGGCGGGGAGGGGTCCTCGTCACCGGCGCCGCCGGGTTCATCGGGTCCCACGTGTGCGAAGCCCTCGTGGCCCGGGGCGATGAGGTCGTCGGCGTGGACAATTTCGACCCGTTTTATCCCCGGGCGGTGAAGGAAGCGAACCTGGCGGGGTTGCGGGCGGGCCCGCGTTTCCGCCTGGTCGAAGCCGACGTTGCGCGGGTCCCCCCGCCCCTGGACGGGGTCGGCGCGGTGTTGCACCTCGCGGCGAAACCGGGCGTCCGGCCCTCGCTCGAGGATCCCGCCGCCTATCTGGAGGCGAATGTCACCGGCACGGCGCGGGTGCTGGACGCGGCCCGGCGGGCCGGGATTGCGCCGGTCGTGGTCGCCTCTTCCTCGTCGGTGTACGGGGCAACGACGCCCGCGCCCTTCGTCGAGGACGCGGCGGCGGTGACGCCGATCTCCCCGTACGCGGCGAGCAAACGCGCCGCGGAGCTGGTGGCGCATGCGTTCGCGCATTTGTACGGGATGCGGATCGCCTGCCTGCGATACTTCACGGTGTACGGGCCGCGCCAGCGCCCCGATCTCGCGATCCACCGCTTCACCGCCGGCATCGCCCGGGGGCAGGCGGTCGCGATGCACGGGGACGGATCGAGCGAGCGCGACTACACCTATATTACGGATGCGGTGGCGGGCACGGTCGCGGCGCTGGACTGGGTGGCGCACCCGCGCGCCCCGACGTGCACCGCGTTCAACATCGGTGGTGGCGCGCGAGTGCGACTCGACCGCCTGCTGCAGCTCATCGCCGAGGCCCTGGGGCGCAAGCCGCGCATCGAGCGGCGGCCCGACCAACCGGGGGACGTGCCGGTCACGGCCGCGGATCTGCGCCGCGCCGAGCGCGAGCTGGGCTACCGCCCGCAGGTGGGGATCGAGGACGGGATCCGCCGCTTCGCCCGCTGGTACGAGGAGACCCATGGACGTCAGTCCTGAGCACCAGGTCGGCCAGGCGCGGGAGCGCTTCCAGCTGCAGGACTATTACGGCGCGATCCACCTGCTCGAGGACGTGGTCGCCAGCGGCCGGGCGTTCGCCGACGCACACCACCTGCTGGGCCTGTCGTATTCCCTCGCGGGGCAGCCGGACAAGGCGCTCTCGCAGTTCGACCGGGCGCTCGGCCTCAACCCCAATTACGTCGAGGCCCTGATTCACCGCGCCCTGGTGTTGAACGAGCTGGGCCGGGAGGACGAAGCGATCGCGTGCTTGAGCCGCGCGGGGAGCGTCGGCGGGGAAGCGCGCCAGGGGTTCCCGGCCCACGTCGCGGCCAAGCTGGCCAACCAGCACGCCGCGTTGGGCGAGGCCTATTACGAGGCCGGCGGCATGGTCGAGGCGATCGAGGAGTATCAGGCGGCCCTGAGTCTGGGACCCGCGTTCCACGATCTGCGGTATAAACTCGGCCGGCTCCTGCTCGAAGCGGGCCGGGTGCTCGATGCGCGCGAGGAATTCGAGATCATCGTGCGCCAGCGTCCGCATTTCACGGACGCCGCGGCGATGTTGGGGCTCGCGTGCTACCTCGCCGGCGACGGGCTGGCGGCGCGCACGGTCTGGGAGGAATGCCGCGAACGCCGGCCGGAGGATCCACGAGTGGAAGCATACCTCGCGATGCTCAAGCGCAGCGACTCGGCGGCGGAGCCGGCGGCCAAGCCGGCGCGCGCCGCCCGCCGCAAGAGGGCGTGAAAGGCGCCGCGCTGACCCTCCTCGCCCTCGCGCTCGCCTGTACCCGCAGCGCCGCGGACCACGAGGAGTTGGGCGATCGCAACTACGCCGCGGGGGCCTACCCCGATGCGCTCGCGGAGTACCGCCTCGGCCTGCGGGCCAACGGCGGCAGCGCGAGCCTGCACGAAAAGGCGGCCGCGGCGGCGCTGAAGCTGGGTGATTACGAGCTCGCCGCCGCCGAATACCGGGAGCTCGCCGCCGCCGACCGCTCGCGCGCCGACGAGGCGGCCGACGGCCTCGAGCGCGTCGTCCGGGCCGCGCTCGACGGCGACGACCGCCTCGCGCTCACGGCCGCACTGACCGCCCTGCGCGAGGTGGCGCCCAACCGCCCGCTCGGCCGCTACGCCCGGCTCGTCGCGCTCGACGCGGTGAATCGCGGCGACACCGCCGCGGCGCTGGCGTTCCTTCCCGTGGCGATCGCCGCCGCGGGCGATGGGCGCAGCGCCGACTCGCTGCTGTACCTCTACGGGATCACGGCCTTGCGGGCGGGGGACTGCGGGACGGCGGTCGCGGTGTTCGAGGGCGTCCTGCGGCGGCAGCGCGTCGCGAGCGTGGTGGATCAGGCGCGCGCCGGCGTCGGCCAGTGCGCGCTCGTCCAGGGCCAGCAGGCGCTGGCCGCCGGGCATCCCGCCGATGCGGAGAACTGGTTCCGCATGGCGACCGCGCCGGGGTCCGATGCGGATGTGGCGCGGGGTGGGCAGCTCGGCCTCGGCGACGTGGCGCTCGCCCAGGGCGACGTCCCCGCGGCGATCGATCACTATCAGCAGGCGCTCGTCGGCGGGACGCCAGGGGACTCCATCACCGTGAAGGCGCGCGAAAAACTCAACACCCTCGGCAAGGCCGACACGGCCGGGCGGGTCAATCCATCGTGAGCCCGATCCGCCGCTGCTGGGTGGGTCTCGCCGTCGCCGGCTTGGCCGCGTGCCACCACCGCACGAGCCCGGTGGCGCCGCGGCCCGCCCGGGATCCGCAGGTGCTGCTCGCCGAGGCGCGCCGCCAGTTCCACCACGGCGCGTTCACGAAGGCTCTGCAGGCGCTCCAGCGCCTCACCTTCGAGCTGCCGCCCGACGACTCGGCGGTGGCCGAAGTGCGTTACGACATCGGCGAGTGCTACTTCCAGACCGGCGATTTCGTCCTCGCCGCTCACGAGTTCCGGCAGACCGCCGATCAGTACCCGGCGAGCGCCTACGCCCCGCTGGCGCTGCTGCGGGCCGGCGACGCCAACCTGCGGCTGTGGCATCGACCGGAGCTCGACCCGTCCTACGGTGAGGCGGCCCTCGCCATCTACCAGGAGCTCGCCGGGCGCTACCCGGAGAGCCCCGCCGCCGCCCGCGCCCAGCTGCACGTGCGTCAGCTGCGAGACGGATTCGCCGACAAGGCCTACCGGAACGGCCTCTTCTACTTCCGCCGCCGGGCCTGGGATTCCGGTGTCATTTACTTCAAGCACGTGATCGCCACCTACCCCGAGTCCGAGCGCGCGGGCGACGCATTGCTGCGGCTCGCCGACACCTACAAGGCCATCGACTACAAGGACGAGCTGCGGGAGACGTGCGCGCACCTGCAGCGCTTTTATCCGCAGGCCGCGGCGCGGGCGAAAAGCTGCCCCGCCGACTCCAGTACCGCCGCGCGATAGTCGCGATGGACACCCTGTTCGGGGGGACGTTCGACCCGGTGCATCTGGGGCACCTGGTCGCCGCGGAAGCGGCGGCCGAGGCGCTGCAGATGCGGGTGCGGCTCATGCCGGCGCGCGAGCAGCCGTTCAAGCGGGAGGCGCACGTGGCCAGCCCCGAGCAGCGCGCCGAAATGTTGGACCTCGCCATCGCCGGCAACCCGCGATTCGCCGTCGAGCGCATCGAGCTGGGCCTGCCGGCCCCGTCGTACACGGTGCTGACCCTGCGCGCCCTGGCGGCCCGGGAGGGCGGGAACCGGTTTACGTTGTTGTTGGGGGCGGACGCCGCCGCGGATCTGCCGCAGTGGTACGAAGTGGAATCTCTTCCCACGCTCGCGGACATCGTGGTCTTCGCCCGGCCCGGCGCCGTGGTGCGCCGGCACCGGCTGATTGCGCGCGTCATCGAGGTTCCCGCCGTGGACATTTCCGCCACGCTGGTGCGGGAGCGGGTGCGCACCGGGCGGTCGATTCGCTATCTCGTGCCCGACGCCGTGCGGGAGTATGTCGCGGCGCACGGGCTGTATCGATAGGGGAAGAATGAGCCTGTTCACGAAGGTGTTCGGGACGCGCTTCAAGCGGGAGCTGAAGCGCATCCGCCCGATCGTCGAAGCCATCCACCGTCACGAGGAGTCCTATAAGGACTACTCGGAGGCGCAGCTCCAGGCGCAAACCGCGAAATTCCGGCAACAGATCGCCGAGGGCACCGGCGCGCTGGCCGCCGAGGTGGAGCGGCTCAAGCGCGCCAAGCATGACTGTCCCGACCCCGACGAGCGCGCGCTCCTCGCCGACCAGCTCGGACGAGCCGAACGGGACTACGCCCGCGCCCTCCGCGCGGCGCTGGACGCGTTGCTCCCCGAAGCGTACGCCACCGTCCGGGAAGCGTCCCGGCGGCTGCTGGGGAGCTCGGTCGCGGTCACCGGGCACGCCCTCACCTGGGACATGGTGCCTTACGACGTGCAGCTCATCGGCGGCATCGTGCTGCACCAGGGGAAGATCGCGGAGATGGCGACGGGCGAGGGCAAGACCCTCGTGGCCACGCTGCCGTTGTACTTGAATGCGCTGGCGGGCCGCGGCGCGCACCTCGTCACCGTCAACAACTACCTCGCCCGGCGCGACTCGCAATGGATGGGCCACCTCTTCAAGTGGCTCGGTCTCACCGTGGGGTGCATCGACGACACCCAGCCCGCCTCGCCGGAGCGTCGCGCGGCCTACCTCTGCGACCTGACGTACGGGACCAACAACGAGTTCGGGTTCGACTACCTGCGCGACAACATGGTGCGCTCGCCGGAGGAGCGGGTGCAGCGGGGGCACTATTTCGCGATCATCGACGAGGTGGACTCGATCCTGATCGACGAGGCGCGGACGCCGCTCATCATCTCCGGGGCCGTCGGCGCCGAGTCCGACGAGAAGTACGCGCTCTACAACGCCCAGGTGATTCAGCTCGTGCGCCGGCAGACCGCCGTCGTCAACGACCTCCTCGCCAAGGCCGAGCCGCTGCTCGCCGACGAGAAGACGGCCTACGACGGCGCCCGGCTGCTCTACCAGGCGCAGCTCGGCATGCCCAAGAACAAGAAGCTCCTCAAGCTGCTGCAGGAGCAGGGCGTCAAGCAGCTCGTGCAGCGGGTGGAACTCGACCACCTCGCTGACCGCAAGCTCCCCGCGCGCGACCAGAAGATGCGCAACATCGAGGAGGACCTCTACTTCGTGCTCGACGAGCGCGGGCACTCGGTGCACCTGACCGACCGCGGCATCGAGACCATGTCGCCGCAGGACCCCACCCTGTTCGTCGTCCCGGACATCTCGCAGGCCGTCCACGACATCGAGCACGACGACCAGCTTTCGGCCCGGGAGAAGATCGAGCGGCGCCGCACGGTCGAGACCGAGTACGCCCAGAAGAACGAGATCCTCCACATCATCCACAAGCTGCTCCAGGCCCACGTGCTCTACGAGAAGGACGTGGATTACGTCGTCCAGGAGGGGCAGGTCTTCATCGTCGACGAATTCACGGGTCGCCTCATGCCCGGGCGGCGCTGGTCCGACGGCCTGCACCAGGCCGTGGAGGCGAAAGAGAGCGTGGCGGTGCGCGAGGAGACGCAGACCCTCGCGACCATCACCATCCAGAATTACTTCCGGATGTACGAGAAGCTCGCCGGCATGACGGGGACGGCCGAGACCGAGGAGACCGAGTTCTACCAGATCTACAAGCTCGAGGTCGTGGTGATCCCGACGAACCGCCCGGTGCGGCGCGTGGACAAGCACGACCTCGTCTACAAGACGCGCCGCGAGAAGTACACCGCGGTCATCGAAGAGATCGGGCGCGTGCACAAGCGCGGGTTGCCGGTGTTGGTGGGCACCGTGAGCGTCGACGTGTCGGAGACGCTGTCCCGGATGCTGAAGCGGCGGGGCCTGAAGCACGAGGTGCTCAACGCGAAGTACCACGAGCGCGAGGCCGAGATTGTCGCCCAAGCGGGGCAGCCGGGATCCGTGACGATCGCGACCAACATGGCCGGCCGCGGCACCGACATCAAGCTCGGCCCTGGCGTCAAGAAGTGCCAGGTGTGCGGCATCCGCGCGCGCGGGGAGCCCGCGTTCGGCCAGGTCGCCGAGCGGGCCGACCTCTCGCCCGCGCAGATCGCGGAGCTCAAGTGCGACGATGACCCGCCATGCGGGCTCGTCATCATCGGCACCGAGCGCCACGAGGCGCGCCGCATCGATCGCCAGCTGCGCGGCCGGTCCGGTCGCCAGGGCGATCCGGGGCAGAGCATCTTCTTTCTCTCGCTGGAAGACGACCTGATGCGGCTGTTCGGCTCGGACCGCATCGCGCGTTGGATGGACAAGACCGGCGCCACGTCGTTCCGCTGCACTGCCTGTGGCGAGCAGCAGGACAAGCAGACGGAAAAGTGTCTGCACTGCAGCCGCACGGGCACCCTCGTCGAGGAGAGCGAGGTCATCACCCACCCCTGGGTGACGGGCGCCATCGGGCAGGCCCAGAAGCGCGTCGAGCTCCAGAACTTCCAGGCCCGCAAGCGCCTGCTCGAGTACGACGACGTGATGAACCAGCAGCGCGAGGTGATCTACTCCCTGCGGCTGTTCGCCCTCGAGGGCGGGGAGGAGCTCAAGGCCGAAGCGCTGCGCATGGTGGAGAGCGCCGTCGCGCGGCTCGCCGGGGAGGCGACGACTGCGTACAAGGACCCGGTCGAGTGGGACCGCGCCCTGATCGAGACCGAGTTCCTGCAACGCTTCCTGCTGTCCGTCCCCGGGATCACCGATCCCGCCAAGATCCGTCACGTCGACGACCTGGTGCGGACGGCGCAGGAGGCGGCCCGCGAGGCGTTCCGGGCGAAGATCGAGTACATGAAGGACCTCGAGACCAAGCTCGTCGGCGTGACGCGGCTCGCCGAGCAGGCGCTCGCCCAGACGACCCTCGGGGTGATCGACGAGAAGTGGAAGGACCATCTCTACGACTTGGACCAGCTGCGGGCCGCGATCCAGTACCGCGCCTGGGGGCAGAAGGACCCGCTGATCGAGTACAAATCGGAAGCGTTCGAGATGTTCAAGGGATTGATGCACGACCTCGAGACCACGCTCGCCGAGCGGTGGCTCAAGCTGCAGGTGCAAGTGGGGCCGCCGCCACCCGCCGGGAGGACGATGACCGGCCCGCTGGGAGGCACGCCGGCACCGAAACCCGCGAAGATGGTGGCGAGCAAGCCGGCGGCGGACGGGCTCATCGCCGATTCCACGGCAACCGGCCCGCGGCCGCCCTCGGCGCCGCCCGGGGTTCCCGTCGCGGCCAACAATCCGTATGCCGGCGTCGGTCGCAACGACCCGTGTCCCTGTGGCAGCGGCAAGAAGTTCAAGAAGTGCCACGGAGCGACGGTCTGAAGGACGCGATTTGTAGCACCTGCGCATAGTTCCGGTACGGCCTCCTTGGGCTGGCCACCTACGTTGTCTGCATGCCCTTGCGCCTCGCCGAGCACCCCGAACTCGACCGCCCCCGCGAGCGTTTCTGGCTGAGGGGCGCCGCCGCGTTGACGGCGCAAGAGCTCCTGGCGATTCTCCTAGGGACGGGTACCCGCGGGCGCGACGCCCTGGCGGTGGCGGCGGACGTGCTCCGCGCCAGCGACGGTTCGCCGCGGCGGCTGATGACGCGGACCGCCGCGGAGCTCGCTCGCGTCGCCGGTGTCGGCCGGGCCAAGGCGGCGCGATTGCTGGCGGGGATGGAGCTGGGGCGTCGCGCGGCGACCGAGGCGGACCCCGCGCCGCAGCGGGTGGGCGGGCCGGCGGACGTGCACCGTTACTATGCACCCACCCTTCGGGACCTCGCGGTGGAGGAGTTCCACGTGCTGGCGTTGGGGAGTCAGAGCCAGATCCTGGCGGATCTGCTGATCACCCGCGGGATCCTGAACAGCTCGCTGGTACATCCGCGGGAAGTGTTCCGGGCGGCGATCGCCGAGGCGGCGGCGGGTATCATCGTGGTGCACAATCATCCCAGCGGCGATCCCACGCCCTCGGCGGACGATCGATCCGTGACGCGCCAGCTGGTGGACGCCGGCCGCCTGCTCGATCTGCCGGTGTACGACCACGTGATCGTGGGAGGTGAGCGGTACGTGAGCTTCGCGGAGGCGGGGCTGCTGTGACCACCACCGCGCCGATCCTGGCGCCCGAGCTGGCCCGCGCCGTGGCGGCCCAGGGGGACCGGCTCGACCGGGACCTCCTGGCGCGCGCCTATCAGGCGAGCGCCCAGGCGCATCGCGGCCAGAAGCGGCTCTCCGGCGACGACTTCGTCTCCCACTCGGTGGCGGTCGCGACGATCCTCGCCGAGCAGCAGATGGACTCGACCACCATCGCGGCGGCGCTGCTGCACGACGTGGTGGAGGACTCCGACGTCTCGCTCGACGACATCCGCAAGGACTTCGGCGCCGAGGTCGCCGAGCTGGTGGACGGGCTCACCAAGATCGCGAGCCTCACGTTTCGCTCCACGGCCGAAGAGCAGGCGGAGAACTACCGCAAACTCTTGATGTCGGTCGCCCGGGACGCGCGGGTGCTCATCATCAAGCTCGCCGACCGGCTCCACAACATGCGCACGTTGGAGCACCTCCCCGAGGACCGGCAGCGGCGCATCGCGCTCGAGACCCGGGAGATCTACGCCCCGCTCGCGCACCGCTTCGGCATGGCGGGGATCAAGGCGGAGCTTGAGGATCTCGCCTTCAAGTTCCTCGAGACCAAGGACTACTGGGAGCTCGTCCGGAAGGTCAAGGCCAAGAAGAGCGAACGCGAGCGCACCATCGACCGCTTGCAGGGTCCCCTGGCCGAAGAGCTGGCGCGGGCCGGCGTCAGCGACTGCGAGATCACGGGGCGTCCCAAGAACCTGTGGTCCATCTACAAGAAGATGAAGAAACGCGGCGAGCCGTTCGAGGAGATCTACGATCTGCTGGCGGTCCGCGTACTGGTGGGCTCGGTCGCCGACTGCTACCACGTGCTCGGCCTGATCCATCACAAGTGGACGCCGCTCCAGGAGCGCATCAAGGACTACATCGCCAGCCCCAAGTCCAACGGCTACCAGTCGCTGCATACCACCATCTTCGGACCGGGCGGCCAGCTCTACGAGATCCAGATCCGCACGCGCGACATGCACCGCACCGCCGAGTACGGGATTGCGGCGCACTGGCTGTTCAAGGAAGGCAAGCAGCCCGATGAACTCGACCGCCACCTCTCCTGGTTCCGGCAGCTGCTCGAGCTGCAACAGGACACGCACACGCCCGAGGAGTTCCTCGAGTTCCTGAAGGTCGACCTCTATCAGGACGAGATCTTCGTGTTCACGCCGCGCGGCGACGTGAAGCGGCTCCCCAAAGGCGCCACGCCGATCGATTTCGCCTTCACGGTGCATACCGAGGTCGGGCTGCACTGCAACGGCGCGCGCATCAACGGCCGCATCGCGCCGCTGCACCGGCCGCTGAAGAACGGCGACACCGTGGAGATCCTCACGAGCCCGCAGGCGCGCCCCTCGCGGGATTGGCTCGCGCACGTCCGCACGGCGCGCGCGCGCCACAAGATCCGCCAGTGGGTGAAGCAGGAGGAGCACGAGCGCAGCGTCGCCCTCGGCCGCGAGATCCTCGATCGCGAGATCCGCCGCCGGCGTCTTACGGCGCCCGCGCCCGACCGCTACGCGCAGGCCGCCCTCACCCTGTCCGTCGGCGCCCGCGAGCAGCTCGAGGCGGCGGTGGGCCGGGGCGACGTACCGCTGGGGCAGGTGATGCGGGCGTTGTATCCGGACCTCGCCCCCGACGACCTCCAGGCGCCCAAGGGCACGGCGTTCGGCCGTGTCATGCAGCGCCTGCGGCTGGGGCGCGGCATCAAGATCCAGGGCGTGGATGGCCTCATGGTCCGGTACGCCCAGTGCTGCCAGCCGGTCCCGGGGGACCCCGTCGTCGGCTACGTCACCCAGGGACGGGGGATCTCGATCCACCGCAGCGACTGCCCCAACCTCCTCACGCTGTCCTCCGAGACGGAGCGGCGGGTCGAGATCGACTGGCAGGAAGTGGAAGGCGAGGTCTTCGTGGTGCGCCTGTCGGTGAGCGGGGAGGACCGGCGCGGCCTCTACGCCGACATCTGCGAAGCGATCAGCGAGACCGGCACCAACATCAAGAGCGCCGAGCTGGCGTCGAAGGACGCGGCGGTGTTCGGCGCGATCGTCGTCGAGGTGGAAAACCAGACTCAGCTCAACAAAGTGTTGCGCGCGGTGCGGCGGGTGAAAGGCGTGACCGAAGCGGCGCGTCGCGACTCCGGCAGCCTCATCGAGCCCCCCCTCGGTTAGCTTTCCCGGATGGCGTTTGAGCTCGTCTCACCCTTTGCGCCGGCGGGGGACCAGCCGCAGGCGATCCGCGCGCTCGCCGAGGGGCTGCGTCGCGGCGACCACTACCAGACGCTGCTCGGTGTGACGGGCTCCGGGAAGACGATGACCGTCGCCCACGCCGTGGCCGAGTTGGGGCGGCCCACGCTGGTGCTGTCGCACAACAAGACGCTCGCCGCCCAGCTGTACGGGGAGCTCAAGTCGCTGTTCCCGCGCAACGCCGTCGAGTTCTTCATCTCCTACTACGACTACTACCAGCCCGAGGCGTACGTGCCGCAGACCGACACGTACATCGCCAAGGACTCTTCGATCAACGACGACATCGACCGGCTGCGCCTGCGGGCGACGTCGAGCCTGATGGAGCGCGACGACGTCATCATCGTCGCCAGCGTCTCGGCGATCTACGGCCTCGGCGATCCCGAGATGTACCGCCAGCTGCTCGTCACCGTCGCGGTCGGCGAGGAGCGCGGCCGCGACGCGATCCTCGAGGCGCTGGTCGGCATTCAGTACGTGCGCAACGACGTCGCGTTCGAGCGCGGCGCGTTCCGCGTGCGGGGGGACACCGTCGAGATCTACCCCGCCTATGAGGAGCAGGGGGTGCGGATCGAGTTGTGGGGAGACACCGTGGAGCGGATCGCGAAAATCAACCCGCTCACCGGAGACACGATCGCCGAGCTGCCCCGCTGCGCGATCTATCCGGCGACGCATTTCGTCACTCAGCGCGCCACCATCGAGCGGGCCGTCGCCGCGATCCGCGCCGAGCTCCGGGAGCGCCTCACCGAGCTGCGGGCCCAGAACAAGCTGCTCGAGGCCCAGCGGCTGGAATCGCGAACGCAGTTCGACGTCGACATGCTGCTCGAGGTGGGCCGCTGCACGGGCATCGAGAACTACTCCCGGCACTTGACGGGCCGGGCGCCCGGCGAGCGGCCGGCGTGCCTGCTCGATTACTTCCCCACCGACTTCCTCTGCGTCATCGACGAATCGCACCAGACGCTGCCGCAGCTCGGCGCGATGTATGAAGGCGACCGCTCGCGCAAGCAGACTCTCGTCGATTACGGCTTCCGCCTGCCGTCCGCCCTCGACAACCGGCCGCTGCGCTTCGATGAGTTCATGAAGCTCGTGCCCCGGATGCTGTTCGTCTCGGCGACGCCGGGGGAGGACGAGTTGCGCCTGTCGCAGGGCGTGGTGGTCGAGCAGATCATCCGGCCCACCGGTCTCGTGGATCCGGAGGTCGAGGTGCGGCCGGTCAAGGGACAGGTGGACGACCTGCTCCACGAGATCCGCGAGCGCGCCAAACGGGAGGAGCGCGTGCTCGTCACGACGCTGACCAAGCGGATGGCCGAGGACCTCACCGACTACCTGCAGCAGCACGGCGTCCGCGTGCGCTACCTGCACTCCGACATCGACGCCATCGAGCGGGTGGAGATCATCCGCGGGCTGCGGCTTGGCGAATTCGACGTCTTGGTGGGCATCAACCTGCTGCGCGAGGGGCTCGACTTGCCCGAGGTGTCGCTCGTGGCGGTGCTCGACGCCGACCAGGAAGGGTTCCTGCGGTCCGAACGCTCCCTCATCCAGACCGTGGGCCGGGCGGCCCGCAACCTCCACGGCCGGGCGATCCTCTACGCCGACCGCGCCACAGGATCGATGCAGCGTGCCCTCGGCGAGATGACCCGCCGGCGCCGCCTCCAGGAGCAGCACAATGAGCGGCACGGCATCACCCCGCGCTCGATCGTGAAGTCGGTGGGGGACATCCGCTTCGTGACGCGGGTGGCCGACGCGCGCGGCGTGCGCAAGGTCGCCGAGGGGGGCGGACGCCCAGCCGACGCGCACGAGCGCGAGGCCCTGATCCAGCTGCTCGAGTCGCAGATGCGCGCGGCCGCGGAAGGGCTCGACTTCGAGCAGGCGGCGCTGCTGCGCGACCAGCTGCTCGAGCTCAAGGCGATGGGAGACCCGGTGCGCCATGCGCCTGCGCGAGGACGAGCTCCGGCGGTTCGGTGAAGCGCTCGGCCGCGGCCTCAGTGCCCCGGCTGTCGTCGGCCTCTCCGGGGAGCTCGGGAGCGGCAAGACGACCCTCGTCCAAGCGGTGTGCCGCGGCCTCGGAGCGCGGGCGCTGGCGACCAGCCCCACGTACGCCCTGGTGCACCACTACGCCGCCGGCGACGGCCGGCCGGTCTACCACGTGGATTGCTACCGGCTGCGCTCGCCCGACGAAGCGCGCGACCTGGGGTTCGACGATATGACGCGGGAGCAGGCGATCGTGCTGATCGAATGGCCGGAACGGGCCGGGCCGTGGGCCCCCCCGCTCGACCGCCACCTGCGGTTGTCGCACGATCCTGATCCGGCGTACCGGGTCGTGGAGGGAGCGTGAGCGGACTCTGGCTCGCGATCGATAGCGCGACTGACCTCGCCAGCGTGGCGGTCGGGACCCCGCCGCTGGCGCGGGGTGCGGCCTTCGTTCAGGGAGCGCGGCAGCACGCGGCCCAGATCCTTGCCCTGATCGATCAGGTGTTGGCGCCCACCGGCGTCCGCCCCAAGGAGTTGGGAGGCATCGCCCTCGGCGACGGCCCGGGAAGCTTCACGGGTCTGCGCATCGGTTGGGCGGCAGCCAAGGGCCTGGCCCAAGAGGCCGGCCTGTCGTTGCGAACCGTCCCGTCGCTGATGGCCGCGGCGGCGGGCGCCGCCCGGCTGCTCGGGGCTGTCCCCATCGCCGCGTGCTTCGACGCGCTGCGGGGCCAGGTGTACGGCGCTGTCTACATCGTTCGGCTGGACGTCATCGAGACGCTGCTGCCCCCGACGCTGGCGACGATCGACGAGCTGGCCGCCCGCGCGCCCGTGCGGCCGCGCGCGGTCGTTGGCGACGGGGCGACGCACTACGCCGCGGAGGTGCAGCGCTGGAGCGGCGCCGCGCCGGTGCCGCTCGAAGAGCTGGTGCCGCCGGCCGTCTCGATCCTCGCGCTCCTCGACCGGAAGGGCGCGGCGGGCGCAATCACCGACCCCGCTACCGCCGAGCCGGTCTACGGCCGCCCCGCGGAAGCTCAGGCCAAGTGGGAGGCGCGCCACGGCCGCCCCCTACCGCATCCGTCCCGTCGCGGCTCCTGACCTCCCGGCGATCCGCGCGATCGAGGAAGTCGCGTTCTCCGATCCCTGGTCGGCGAAGGACTTCCGCGAGTGCGTGGCCAGCGACGTGCCGTTTCTGGTCGCCGAGGCGGACGGAGGCGACGTCGTCGGGTACGCCATCGCGCACGCCGCGGCGGACGAGGGCGAAATCCTCAACCTCGGCGTCGCTGCCGCGCACCGGCGCTGCGGTGTGGGGAGACAGCTGGTGCGGGCGATGATGGCGGCGCTCGCGGCTCGCGGCGTGCGAGTGGTGTATCTGGAGGTTCGTGAGTCCAATGTGGCGGCGCGCGGGCTGTACGACCGGCTGGGATTCCGTGTGCAGGGGCGACGCTCGCGTTACTACCGGCACCCGGTGGAAGACGCGATACTTCTACGCGCTGCCATTTCAGCAGAAACAGGTGATGCGTAACATTGGTACAAGTGGCGTATCTTTGATTGACAGAATAACTTGCGGGTCATATACTGTGGGGCATCCTTGGGCCCCCGACCCGCCTTTCGCTGGGAGGTCGTTGTGAGCCGGAGTCTGAACAAAGTGATGCTGATCGGCAACTTGGGGGCCGATCCCGAGGTGCGGAGCACCTCCAACGGCGGCCGGGTCGCGACGCTGTCGGTGGCGACCAGCCGGCAGTGGACGGGGCAGGGTGGGGAGAAGCAGGAGAAGACTGAGTGGCACCGGATCGTTTGCTGGAACAACAAAGGATCCGGGCTGGCCGACATCGCCGAGAAGTACCTGAAGAAAGGCGACAAGGTCTACATCGAAGGGCGGATCGAGTACCGCACCTGGGAAGACCGGGACAAGCAGACGCGGTACGTCACCGAGGTCATCGCCCGCGAGCTGATCATGCTGACACCCAAGGGCAGCAGCGGCGAGGGTACGGACGCGCCGCGCGTGAAGGCGGCGGCCAAGGTGGCGCCCGAGGGCCAAGCGGAATCGCTCGAGGCGTTTCCGGAGGCGCTGGATGAGGAGAACGACGATCTGCCGTTCTAGCCAGGCCCTGCTGACCGCGCTGGTGGCCGTGCCGCTCCTCGTGACGGCGCTCGGCGCGCAAGACACCACGCACGTTGACACCACCCGCGTGGATACCACGCGGGTGGAGGGCGCCCAGGGCCAGATCCCGACCTCCCACGTGGTGGCGCGGGGTGAAACCCTCTGGTCGATCGCCCAGATGTACTACAGCGACCCGCTGCTGTGGCCCGAGATCTATCGCCTGAACACTGCCGTCGTCGAAGACCCCCACTGGATCTATCCGGGCGAGGAGCTGCTGCTCGCCCCGGCAACCACGCTGGCCCAGGCCCCTACGGACACCGCGACGACGGTCCCGCAGGGCAACGCCGCCGACACCGTCCACGCGGACACGGTCAAGGCCGGGGCGGATACGATCGCCGCGCCGGTGGACACCACTCTGGTGGAGCCGCCGCCGCCTCCGGCCGTCGCGGAGAGCTATCAGACGATCTTCGACCGGGCGCGCCCGCGGTCTGCGGAGATCCGCGACATTCTCAGCGCCAACAATAGCACCGTCTACCATCCGGTGCGTCGTGGCGAGTACTACTCGGCGGGGTGGCTGACGGAAAACCAGAGCCTGCCGTGGGCCAAAGTCCTCGGCAACACCGCGCGGCCGGCGATCCACGAGCTGGCCGAGCATACGTCGGCGGGGGAGTTTGAAGAGATCGCCATTGAGCCGCGGCGCCACGCGTCGTACCACGTGGGCGACTCCCTGCTCGTCGCGCGTCTCGATCGCGACGAGGCCGGGTGGGGTCAGGTCGTGGTGCCGTTGGGCGTGGGGCGCGTGACCAGCGTCCAGCCCCGACAGATCCTGGCCGAGGTGGTGATGCAGTTCGGACGCATCCACGACGGCCACCTCGCCCTCCCGCTGGAGCCATACAAGGATCCCGGGAACGTCCGGCCCACGCCGGTGGCGCAGGGGCTCGAGGCGCGCCTGGTCGATTCCCGCGACCAGCACCCGTTGGTCGGGGTGCAGCAGATCTACTTCATCGACAAGGGCCGCGCCGAGGGCGTCACTCCGGGGGATGTCTTCGAGATCTACCGGCCCGCGAGCGGGGATCCGCGCTCGGCGTCCGAAGAGGTCCGCGTGCAGCTGCTGATCGTTCATACGCGGGAGCATTCGGCCTCGGGCCTGGTCATCGGTGTGGCGAACCCCGACGTGGCGCGGGGAATGCCGGTGCGCCTCGTCAAGAAGATGCCTTCCTGACCGCTCGCGGGGCCCGCGATCGGGCGCCGCGTCGCTGAGCCGTGCCGTACCACTTTCACCTCATCGCGCTGGCGCTGTACGGCGCCGCCACGGCGCTGGCGCTGGCGCCCTTCGCCGGACGGCCCGCAGTGCCTCGCGGCCTCCTGCTCGCGGTGCCGAGCGCGGGCGCCGCCTTCCACGTCGCCGGCCTCGTCCAGATGGCTCCCGCCGGGCTCGCCTTCGGGGTGTCGTTGCTGGCGTTCTTCATCGTCGTCCTGCAGCTCGTCAGCGAGCGTTTGCTCCGCGTCTCCGCCGTGGCGTTGTTCACCGCGCCCCTCGCTGCCGGACTCGTCGGCCTTGCCTTGCTGCTGGGGCTCGCGCCCGCCGGCGAGTCCGCCGGCCGGAACGTCTGGCTTGTGCTCCATGTGGCGCTCAGCGTCCTCGGCCTCGCCCTACTCGCGCTCGCGTTCATCGCGGCGGCGCTCTACCTGGTGCAATTCCGCGAGCTCAAAGCGAAACGGTTCGGCCAGGTGTTCCAGGTTTTCCCGCCGCTCGAGCGGCTCGATCTGCTGAACCGCTCGGCGCTGGTCGTCGGGTTCCCGGCGCTGACCCTGGGCGTGCTGCTCGCCGTCGGCTACGCGGTCCGCTTTACGGGCGGCTTCCGCGTCGACCCGGCGCAGGTCGTTTGGGGGCTGTTCACTTGGGCGGTGCTGGGCGCCGCGGTGTGGCTGCGCGTGGGACGGCGCTGGACCGGCCGGCGCGCCGCGGTGCTCAGCATCGCGGGCTTCGGCGCCGTCCTGCTCGTCTACCTGGCGCTCAAGATCACCACCCCGGGCACGGAGCGCTTTCTGTGAGGCCCACGTGTCGCTGACCGTGACGCTCGTGGGCGTCAATCATCGCACGGCGCCGCTCGACGTTCGGGAGCGGTTCGCGCACGGGGCGCACGAAGTGCCGGGCGCGCTGCGGCGCGTGCTGGAGGCGGGCGCGAGCGGCGGCGTCCTGCTCTCGACCTGTAACCGCACCGAGTTCTATCTGAGCGGCGCGTCCGACGCGACGACCGACGCCGTGTGGGCGCTGCTCGACGGGCGTCTCGGCGACGGTCGGCCGGCGCGCGGCTACGGGTACCTGCGCCGCGACCGCGACGCCGTGCGACAGGTGTATCGGGTCGCGGCCGGGCTCGACTCGATGATCCTCGGCGAATCGCAGATTCAGGGGCAGGTGCGGGACGCGTGGGAGCTCTCCCGCGGGCTGGCCGGGCCGGTGCTGCACCGGCTGTTCCAGTCCGCGCTGCTCGTCGGCGCGCGCGTGCGCAGCGAGACGGCCCTGGGTCGGGGCGCGGCGTCTGCGCCGGCGGCGGCGGTCGCCCTTGCCGGGAAGATCTTCGGCGACCTGCAAGGCCGTGAGGCGCTGATCCTCGGCGCGGGGGACATGGCGGAACTCGCCGCCGCGTGTCTGGTGGACGCGGGCGTCCGCGTGACCCTCGTCGCCAACCGCACCCCGGAGCGGGCCCGAGCGGTCGCGGACCGCTTGGGGGGGGGAGCCGCCGCGCAATCGCTCGACGACGCGTGGGAACACTTCGCCGTCGCCGACATCGTGATTGCCTCGACCGCCGCCCCGCATGCGGTGGTGACGTGGGCGCGGATCGCGCCCGCCGTCGCCCGTCGCGGCGGTCGTCCGCTCTGCGTCCTCGACCTCGCCGTGCCCCGGGACGTGGAGCCCGCGGTCGGCCAACTCGAGAACGTCTTCCTCTACGATCTCGATGACCTCCAGGCCGTCGCCGGACAGGCCTCGGCCGAGCGCCGCGCGGAGATCCCGCGGGCCGAGCAGATCGTGGACGAGGAGGTGGAGCACTTCTGGGCCTGGCACGACACGCTGGCGGTGGTGCCGGTCCTGAAGGAATTCCGCGGGCGCATGGAGGCGGTGCGGACGGCCGAGCTGGAGCGCGTCTTCAAACAGCTGCAGCACCTCTCGCCCGAGGACCGCGACCGGCTGGAGCGGTTCAGCGAGAGCCTGCTCAACAAATTCCTGCACGAACCGACGCTGGCCTTGAAGCGGGAAGCGGAGGCGGGCGACGGCTACCTGTTGGTCGAGGCGCTCCGCAAGCTCTTCCACCTGGAACACGGCGAGTGACGCGGCGGGTCCTCGTCACCGGCGGGGCGGGCTACATCGGGAGTGTCGTTGTCGAGCAGCTCATGGCGGCGGGTGTCGGGGTCGTGGTGCTCGACGACCTGAGCCGTGGCCACCGCGGGGCGATCCCTCCCGGGGTGGAGTTCGTCCACGGCGGGGTCGGGGAGGCGGAACCGCTGCGCCGCGTGTTCGCCGCGGGGCCATTCGACGCGGTGGTGCATCTCGCCGCGTTCGCCCTGGTCGCCGAATCGGTCGCCCACCCGGCGCTGTACTTCGCGAACAACGTGACGGCGGCGCGGAGCCTCGTGGACGCGACGATCGCGGCGCGAGTGCCGCGGTTCATCTTCTCGTCGAGCTGCGCGGTGTACGGCCACCCCGCGGTGACGCCGATCCGGGAAGAAACACCGCCGGCGCCGATCAACCCCTACGGGGAGACGAAGCGCGACCTCGAAGCGCTGCTGACCGAGCGGGCGCGCCGCGACGGCCTCCGCTCGGTGAGTCTGCGCTACTTCAACGCCGCAGGCGCCACGGAGCGGTGCGGGGAAGATCACGATCCCGAATCGCACCTCGTCCCCAACGTGCTCGGCGTGGCTCTGGGCCGGCGGCCCGCGGTCGACGTCTTCGGCACGGACTACTCCACGCCGGACGGCACGGCGGTGCGAGATTACGTTCATGTGGCGGACATCGCCGACGCCCACCTGCGGGCGCTGGACGCGACCGTCGCGGGCGCGGCGGCGGTGAACCTCGGCACGGGCACGGGCTACTCGGTCCGTGACGTGGTGCAGGCGGCCGAAGCGGTGACGGGGCGTCGCATTGCGACCACACCACGGCCGCGGCGGCCGGGTGACCCGCCGGTGCTGGTCGCGGCGGCGGGGCGCGCCGCGAGCCTGTTGGGGTGGCGCCCGCGCCGCTCCGCCCTGCGAGAGATCGTCGAGTCCGCGTGGCGGTGGCACCAGGCCCACCCGCGCGGGTACACGGAGCAGACCCCGGGAGGCTAGCGTGCTGCCACAGGTCGGACGGGCGATTCCCACCTCGCCGTGGGAGCTGGTCCTCACCTCGAGTCGCGAGACCAAGTTCGTGCTCGCGATTCTCGTGCTGTTCTCGATCGCGTCGTGGTACTTCATCGTGCTGAAGTGGTGGCAGTTCCGGCGCATGCGCGCCCACGCCGACCGGTTCATGACGGAGATCGAGAAGGCGGCGCGGCTCGAGGATGCCTACCACGCCGCGATGCGCCTGCCGTCATCGCCCTACAACCGGTTGCTGCGCGAGGGGATCCACTTCTTCTCGCAGCTGCGTCCGGGCAGCCTGAAGGAACGGGCCGACGCTGTGACGGTGCCGGCGGTCGCCCTCACGCCCACGCAGCTCGAGGCGCTGCGCATGGTGCTCGCCAAGGAGGTCGCCGCCGAGCGCGACGCCGCCGCGCGCTTCATCCCCTGGCTGGCGACGTTCGGGTCGGTGAGCCCGCTGCTGGGCCTGCTGGGCACGGTGCTGGGCGTCATGGATGCCTTCATCGGCATCGCGGTGGGCGGCTCCGGCAACATCGGGGCGGTGGCGCCGGGCGTCGCCGAGGCGTTGGTGACGACCGTCGCCGGCCTCGCCGTGGCGGTCCCGTCGGTGATGGCCTACAACCTGTTCGTGAACCGTCTCGGGCTGTTCGCGGGCGAGCTCGAGGGCTTTGCGCAGGAGATCATCGGGACGATGGCCCGCGAAGGGCGGCTGTGAGATGGCCGGCCTCCTGAGCGGCGGGGGATTGCGTGGGCACGGCGAGCTCCCCCTCAACGCCGACATCAACGTCACCTCGCTCGTGGACGTGGCGTTCGTGCTGCTCATCATCTTCATGATCACCGCTCCGATCATGCAGGGCGGGGTGGATGTGCGCCTGCCGCGGGCGGAGGCGCGGCCGCTCGAACCCAAAACCGGGCTGGTCGTCACGGTGGATCAGAACGGCCGGATCTTCCTCGACCAGTCGCCGCTCTCCTACGAGGACTTCCGCGCCACGTTCGGCGCCGTCGTGCGCAGCAAGCACCCCACCGGCGTGTACCTGCGGGCCGACCGCCGCGTCAATTACGGCGCCGTCGTCGAGGTGCTCGCTGTGATGCGGGCCTCGGGCGTGGCCGACGTGGGACTCGTCGCCGAGCCGGAGACGATCCAGCGGTGACGCCGCGCGCAGAGAACGGCGGCCGCATCGGTCTCGTCGGGACGTTGGTCGTGCACGGCGTGGCGCTCATGCTGCTGCTGTCGTCGGTGGCGGGCGCGCGGAGGGCGCCGCCGACGTATCGGGTGCGGCTGGTCGCCGCGCCGGCGCCGGGGCAGGAGGAGCGCCGCGCTCCCGAGGCCGTGCAGCGCGAGGCCGAGCCGCTGACGCCGCCGGCGCCCACCAAGCGGCCGCCGCCCAAGAGCACCGTGTCGCGCGCCGCGCCGCCGCCGGCGCCCGATGCGAATCGCCGCGAGCCCGCGCCCCGCACGACATCCCCGAACGAGCCGCTCCCCGGGGAGACGCCGTCCACGGGCAACGATCCCATGACGGTGAGCCTGGGAGGGATCGAGTTCCCCTTCCCTGAGTACATCAACAACATGTATTCCCAGGTGCGGCGGCGCTGGCAGCGACCGCTCCAGAGCACGCCCCTCGAGGCGGAGGTCTCGTTCTTCGTCCACCGCGACGGCTCGGTGACGGATCTGCAGTTCATCCGGCGCTCGGGAAACTTCGGGTTCGACCTCGAGGCGCAGGGCGCGATCGAGGACGCTGGCAAGTTCAAGGCGTTCGGGGCGCTGCCGGACGGGTGGGCGGCCGATGTCCTGTTCGTGCGGTTTTATTTCTCTGGAAGACGTTCGTGAGGTTCCTGCTGCTCGGCCTCGGCCTGGTGGTGTGGGTCGGTCCGACCGTCCGGCGGTCCGACGCGCAAGACACTTCCGCCATCGATCGCGGCGTGCGCATCGGGATCGTGTACCAGCCCGGTGTGCGGCCCGGGCTGGTGGTCCTGCCGGGGCGCCCCGCGGGGCTCGATTCGGCGCGCGCGATGCTGATGCGCGACCTGGACTACAGTGACCGCTTCGAGCTCATTACGCTGCCGGCCGGCGATTCGCTGCGCGTCGGGGCGGCGGCGCTCGGCACGGCTCCCCCCGCCCGCGGAGCCCCCGCACGCGGACGCACGGGCGGGGCGCCAGCAGCGGGACCCAACTATCCCCTGTACCTCGCCCTCGGCGCCGACTTCATCGTGGACGTGCGCGCCGCAGGGGACACGGCGGTTGTCGACCTGCACGACGTCGCCGCCGGCGCGCTGCGGCGGGCGTTCCCGGCCCGGCTCCCCGCGCCGGGAGCGGCGGGCTTCCGCATGGCGGTCCACCGGCTGGCCGACCAGGTGCTCCAGGCGACGCTCGGGGCCCCCGGCATGGCGGCGACGCGCGTCGGGTTCGTCAAGGACGGCAAGGTGTACGTGATCGATCAGGACGGTGCCGACATGCATCTCGTCTCCTCGACCGATCGCCAGGCGATGTCGCCGGCCTGGGCGCCCGACGCGCGACGCCTCGCCTACATGGAATTCTGGCAAGGGCACGGACAGCTCTTCGTGCAGGACCTGGGAAACGGTGAGCGCACCGCCGTCGCGACCACCGGCCGGGCGCTGGATTTCACACCCGCGTTCTCGCCGGATGGGAAGACGCTCGCCTTCAGCCGCGCCACCGAGGAAGGCACCGATGTCTACACCGTCAACGCCAAGGACAACTGCTGCTTGCAACGCTTGACCGTGGGGCGCTTTTCGGACAACTTGTCCCCTGCCTACAGTCCCGACGGGCAGCGGATCGCGTTCGTCTCGACCCGCTCGGGTCTGCCGCAGATCTACGTGATGGCGGCGGACGGGACGGACCAGCAGCTGTTCGCGCCCTTCGATTACGGCGTCACGGGCGCGTCCAACGCGCCCGAGTGGTCGCCCGACGGGCAATCGGTCGCGTTCCATCGGGATGTGGCGGGCACGTTGCAGGTGTTCGTGCTGGACGTGCGCACCCGCACGGTTCGCCAGCTGACCTCGGTCGGGCGCAACGAGGATCCGACCTGGGCACCCGACAGCCGCCACCTGGCGTTCGTATCCGATCGCTCCGGGTACCGGCAGTTGTGGATCATTGATTTGGACACCGGCCGCATCCGGCCGCTCCTGCAGCAGAGCGGCGCGCGGCTGCCGGCCTGGTCTCCCCGGCTTCCGGAGACCGCCGCGACGAACCCCTGACCCCTGGAGAGAGGCACAGACGATGAAACGCCTAACCTTGCTGGCCCTGGCCGTCGTCGCCGGCGCCGTCACGGCCGCCGCGTGCGGTGGACCCAAGCCGCCGCCGCAAGCGCCGACGCCCCAGCCGAACGCCGACTCGGCCGCCGCCGCTGAGCGGGCGCGGCAAGACTCGATGGACGCGGCGAACCGCGCCGCCCAGGCCGCCGAGGCCGAACGCGCGCGGCGCCAGCAGGAGGCCGATGCGGCGGCTGGCGCGCAGCGGACGACGGAAGAGGTCCGCGCGATGCTGGCGGCGATGATCCACTTCGACTACGACAAGGCCGTGCTGCGCGGGGACGATGTCGGCACTCTCGATCAGAAGGTGGCGACCCTGCAGGCCAACCCGAACCTGCGGATCCGCATCAGCGGCCACTGCGACGAGCGCGGGTCGGATGAGTACAACCTCGCTCTCGGCAACCGCCGTGCGACCGCGGCCAAGCAGTATCTCGTGAGCCACGGCATCGACGCGGGTCGCATCGAGACGACCTCGTACGGGGAAGAGCGGCCGCTGGCGCAGGGCCACGACGAGAGCGCGTGGGCGCAGAACCGCCGCGACGAGTTCGAGATCATCAGCGGCGGGGACGCCCTCAAGAAGCCGTAACGGTGCGTCGCCTGCTGCGCTGCGCCGTTCTCCCGATCCTGGGGCTCGCCGCCGGCTGCGCCTTGAAGGGCGACGTGCGGCGCGTCGAGCTCCAGGTGACGGCGCTGCGCGCCGACCTGGCGCGCAGCGACAGCGTGCGCCGGGCGGAGCGGGATTCGACCCTCGCGGTCATCGCGGCCGTCCAGGCCGCGCTGACCGCGCAGCAGAGCTTTCTCGTGCAGATGCGCGGCGACCTCCGCACCGATCTCCTCAACGTGCAGCAGCAGATGGTCTCGGTCTTGGAGAACACCGGCCTCAGCCAACAGCGGCTCACGGAGCTGCGCACCCGCATCCTGGAGCAACAGCAGCAGGTCGCGAACCAGCCGCCCGCCGGCGCCCCGCCGGCCGGCGGGGCGCCGGTCGGCCCGTCCGGGAACCCGGCGGGACCGGGGCCGGACCAGATGTACGACCTCGCGTTCCAGCAGTTCCGGGCGAGCCGCTACGCCACCGCGCGGCTCGGCTTCCGCGAGTTCCTCAAGGTCTATCCCACCCACGAGCGTGTGCCCGACGCCCTGTTCTACCTCGGGGAGACGTTCGCCCAGGACCACCCCGACTCGGCGGCTGCGGTGTATGACCAGCTCGTGAAGCAGTTCCCGAACTCGCCGCGCGCGCCATCGGCGCTCTACAAGCTCGGACTCTTCGCCGAACAGCGGGGGGACAAGGCCGCCGCCCGGATCTTTTATGTGCGCGTCACCACCGGCTATCCCCGCTCGGACGAAGCCAACCTCGCGCGCGACCGCCTCCAGCGCCTCGGGCGCTAGCCGCGCCGGAGGCCCCCGTGCCGGAGCCCTCCTCCCGCGGCGAAATGCCGTTCCTCGACCATCTCGAGGAGCTGCGCTGGCGCATCCTCTATAGCCTGCTGGCCGTCGTCCTCTGCACGCTGGTCGGCTGGTGGGTCGTGCAGCATTTCGACGTCATCGGCCTGCTCAAACGGCCGATCGCGCCGCTGATTCCCAACGGGCGGCTGGTGTTCACCAGCCCCACCGACCCGTTCTTCATCACGTTGAAGCTCGCCTTCGTGTTCGGGCTGTTGTTCGCCTCGCCGGTCGTCGCGTATCAGATCTGGCGGTTCCTGGCGCCCGCCCTCTACGAGCGCGAACGCCGCGTGATCGTTCCGGCGTTCTCGGTGGGGATCGTCCTCTTTCTCGGCGGGGCCACCGCGGCCTACCTCTGGGTCCTGCCCCGGGCCCTCGCCGTGCTGCTCTCGCTCCAGCGTCAGGAGCTCGCGCCGATGATCACGGCGGATGCCTACTTCGGCATCGCCGCGCAGCTCATCATCGCCTTCGGTCTCATCACCGAGCTGCCGCTCGTCGTGACGATTCTGGCCGCGCTGGGCGTGGTGACGCCCCGGTTCCTGGCCAAGAACCGCCGCTACGCGATCGTGCTCTCGGCCGTCGCCGCCGCGCTCCTCAGCCCGCCCGACGCGGTCTCGATGATCGTGATGCTGGTCCCCCTGCTCCTGCTCTATGAAGTGAGCATCCTCTGCGCCTGGGTCATGACGCGGCGCCGCGCGCGCCGCGAGGCCGGAGCCGGCGCCGCCAGCCGCACCGCGGCGCTCCTGCTCCTCCTCGCGGCCCTGGGGGGTACGCTGTCGGCGCAGCAGCCTGCGCCCAAGCCCCCGGGAGTCCGCGCGGATACGACGCCCCGCCACGTGCCCGGCCAGCCGGTCCAGGGCCAGGCCATCGACACCGGCGCCGCCCGCCGCCTCGGCCTCCCGACCGGACCCACCCGCAGCTTCCCGCCCGCCGATTCCGTCATTGACTCGCTGCTCAAGCTCCCTGGCTACCGCGTTACCCAGTACGTCGCCGACACGCTCATCGTCGAGGGAGACAGCCAGGCGATCGTCCTGCGGGGCGCGGCGTTTCTCGACCGCGAAGGGACGAAGCTCGAGGCCGATTCGGTGCGCTATCGCGAGGCGAGCTGCCGGCTCGACGCCGCGGGCGATCCGCGCCTCTTCGACCAGAATAGTGCGGGCCAGAGCACAGTGCTCATCGGGGAAGGGATGCGCTACGACACCTGCCTGAAGCGGGGCACCGTCCGGGAGGCGCTCACCAGCTTTCAGCAGGGCGGCGCCACCTGGTTCATGCGCGGCGACATGGCCGTGGACTCCGGCTCCACGCGCCTCTACGGGGCCAAGAGCGAGATCACGTCGTCCGACCGTCCCGTGCCCGAATACCACTTCGCCGCCGGCGAAGTGAAGTGGCTGAACAAGAACGTGATGGTGGCGCGCCCCGCGGTCCTCTACATCCGCGACGTCCCCATCCTGTGGATGCCGTTCATCTTCCAGGACATCCGCAGCGGCCGGCGCAGCGGATTCCTCGTGCCCCGCTTCGGCCTGAACGACCTGGTGCGGCCCACGCGGCGCTACGAGCGTCACATCGCCAACCTCGGCTACTACTGGGTCGTCAACGACTACGTGGACGTCCTGGCGTCGACCGACTGGTTCGCGGGGCATAGTCTGGCCTTCAACGCCTCCAGTGACTACCGCTGGCTCGATCGCTTTATCACGGGGCGCATCTCGTATACGCGCTTGAAGCAGCTCGACGCAGCCGCCCCCGCGTCCAGCCGCATCGGGTGGCAGCACAACCAGGCGTTCGACAGCCGCACCCGCTTCAACGCCAGCGTCGACTACTTCACGAGCCCGCAAGTCGTGCAGCGCAACACGCCGGACCCGTATCTCTCCACCGCCCAGGTGACCTCGTCGGTGAACTTCGACAAGCGCTTCGACTGGGGGACGTTCAACCTCGGCGGCAGCCGCTCCCAGAACCTGGCCAACGATCTCGTCCAGCAGAACTTCCCGCGGGTGACGCTCACGCCGGCCCCGATCAATCTCGGAGAGACATTTACCTGGTCGCCCGCGTTCTCGTACAACAACAGCCAGACGTTCCACTCCCCAGCGGCCGCCCTGCTGGTTCCCGGCGCGGCCGGCCCCGACACGCTCGCCGGGTTCTTCGACACGCGGCAGAGCGATCTGTCGCTCGGCACACCATTGCGCATCGGCCGGTGGAACTGGAGCAATCAGCTGACCGTCACCGACCGGGCCAGCAACCAACGCACCGAAGTCGCCCTGGCAGACCCGACCGATCCCACGGGGATCCGTCGCGTGCTGTACGGCCGCACCTTCGAGACGCGCGTCGACTGGAGCACGGGCATCAACCTGCCGCAGCTGTTCTCCGGCACCTGGAAGCTGCAGCCGGGGGTCCAGATCCTGAATCAGACCGGCGCCGGCCCGTTCGCCATCCGCAACCAGTTCACGGGTGGCGAGTGGGTGCGGCAGGGGAAGCGCTTGGCCTTCTCGGCGGGGATGGCGCCGACGTTCTTCGGCTTCCTGCCCGGCTTCGGCCCGGTGGCGCGCGTGCGCCACTCGATCCAGTGGATCGTGAGCTACCAGTACGCGCCCGCGTCCCGGGTCGACTCCGCGTACGCCCACGCGATCGACCCGGGCGGGACGAACTTCAAGGCGCGCAGCGATCCGCAGCAGACGATCACGGTCTCGCTGTCCCAGAACCTCGAGGCCAAGCTCAAGCCGCTCCCAGGCGACACGACGGCGGAGCAGCAGCCCCGCAAGATCCGCCTGCTCGGCATCACCACGTCGGGGGTGTCGTACAACTTCGAGCAGGCCAAGCGGCGCGGGTTCACGGGGTGGCAGACCCAGACGCTGACGAACACCTTCGCCTCGGGTCTCATCCCCTTCAGCCTGACGGTCACCCACGACCTGTGGCGTGGTACCGCGGGCACGGACAGCGCCCGGTTCGATCCGTTTCTGCAAAGCGTGTCGCTGAGTGGATTCACCATCACGGAGGGGACGTTGCGGGCGATCGGGGGGCTGCTCGGCCTGGCCACCGGGCGATCGGCGCCGTCCCCGGCGGCGCCACCGCAAGGAGCCCAACCCCCCCTCACACCTCCCGAGGCGCTGCCTCCACAGGGCTTTGGGCACGCTCCGCGCGGCGTCGCCGCGCTCCCGGGTGCCGGTCGGGGCTTTAGCTTGCAGGTGTCGACGCTGACGATTTCCCGCACGCGCGGAGGGCGTTCGCGCACGGAGCAGGTGGGGCTCGCGATGGCGTTCAGCCCGACCCCGAACTGGTCGCTGTCGTGGAGAACGAGCTACGATTTCGTCACCCAGCAGTTCGCCGAGCATTACGTGAGCCTCGAGCGCGACCTGCACCGCTGGCACGCCAGCTTCTCGTTCGTGAAGAGCCCCAACGGCAACTTCGCGTTCAGCTTCTACGTCTCCCTCCTCGACGAGCCGGACGTCAAGTTCGATTACGACCAGCGGACATACCGCGCTCCGTAGACGTTCGTTGTCCCCAGGAGAGGACATTCGGAAGGCGCGCCCTTCACGTAACAGGCCGCGCCGCTGGCGCTTACGTCACGGCATAGTCCCTGCTTTTGACTCCCGGCAGAGCACTTTCAGGCAAGGGAGCCATGCGCGTGCTGCGATACGGAATGCTGGCGCTGATCTTCGGGGTGGCCGGCTGCGAGACGACTCAGATCGTCGACAACTCGCCGCTGCCGCTCGAGGCGCCCGACAGTCTCTTCTCGGTCTCCTTAAACGGGGCGATCGCCCTCTCGTGGACGGATAACGCCTACCGCAGCGATCCCAACCGGTTCGCGGGGTATCGCGTCTACAGCACGAGCTATGACTTGAATCACGGATACTGCGGCACCACGTGGAGCGTGGAAGGCACGACGGTGGCGGCCGAGTTCCTGGTCGGCGCCGTGCAGAACGGGGTGCCGCACTGCTACGGCGTGACGGCGCTGAGCGTCGACGGCACTGAGAGCGACTGGTCGCCGCTGCGGCAGGACACGCCGCGCCCCGACGCCCGCAACGTGCTCGTCTCCGCCTATCAGGCGGACAGCCTGCGGTCGGGCTTCCGCTTCTGGGACGACGTGAACGGCGACGGCCGTGGCCAGGCAGGCGAGCTGGGCCTCATTCAGAACGGCAACCGCACCGATATCGACTTCTGGATCTATCGCGACCCCGCCGATTCGACGTTGTGGATCGTGCCCGAATTCAGCGGCACCAGCATGCGGCTGTACAGTGCCTCCCCCGTGGGCGATCTGACCGACATCGACATCGCACCCGTGGGCGGCTACTCGCGCAACATGTTCCAGGCGGTTCCCGGCTACGGGTACGTGTTCCAGATCGTCGACGGGACCACGACGCTGCACTATGCCGCCCTGCGGGTGACGCACGTCGGCCGCGACTACCTGATCTTCGACTGGAGCGTCCAGACGGACTTGGGGAATCCCGAGCTGCTGCGCGCCGGCGGCGTACCGACCGCCGTTGAGACGGGTAGTGTCGTGGGGACAGGAGCCAAGTAGAGACGCCAGGACGCGCAGGCGCCAAGTGGACGCCGAGGATTGAGGGGCGAGGACAGACACGGCCTCGCCCCTTTTGTCTGGGCGTCCACTCGGCGTCTTAGCGCCTGGGCGTCTTCCTATGACCTGGCTCCTCCCTCTACCCTCCAGTAGTTTCCCTGCAACATGCCCCCACCCGTTTCTCTCGACGGCCACTCCCTCACCATCGCCGACGTCGTCGCCGTCGCCCGCCGCCGCGCCCCGGCCGCCGTCGCGCCCGGGGCGTTGCAGCGGATGGGAGCATCGCGCCGCGTCGTGGAAGCCGCCGTAGCTCGCGGCGACACCATGTACGGCGTGACGACGGGCTTCGGCAAGCTCGCCCACGTGCGCATCCCGGCGGCCGACCTGGGCCGGCTGCAGCTCAACCTGATCCGCAGCCACGCCTCGGGCGTGGGCGAGCCGCTGTCGGAGGAGGCCGTGCGGGCGATGATGTTGCTGCGCGCCAACGTCCTGCTGCTGGGCACCAGCGGCGTGCGGGCCGTCCTCCCCGAGCTGATCGTCGCGATGTTGAACGCGGGCGTCCATCCCACCGTGCCGTCGCAGGGGAGCGTGGGGGCGTCCGGCGACCTGGCGCCGCTGTCGCACCTCGCGCTGGCGATGATCGGGGAGGGGGAGGACGGCGGGCGGCTGCGCGCGGCTGGCCTGGCGGCGATCACCCTGGAGGCGAAAGAAGGGCTGGCGTTCGTAAACGGGACGCAGGCGCAGACGGGGCTCGCCGCGCTGCTCGTCCATGATGCGTGGGGGCTGTGGCGCACCGCGCACGCCGCCGCCGCGATGAGCCTCGAGGCGGTGCGGGGCACGCCGGCGCCCTTCGACGCGCGCATTCACGCCGCGCGGCCGCACCCCGCACAACGGCGCTCCGCCGCATTGCTGGCGGCGCTGCTCGCCGACAGCGCGATCCGCGAGTCGCACCGCGATAACGACCCCCGCGTGCAGGATGCCTATTCGCTGCGCTGCACCCCGCAGATCCTCGGCGCCGTGGGCGAGGGGCTCGCCTTCGCGGAGCGCCTGGTCACGACCGAGCTCAACGCCGCCACCGACAATCCGCTGGTGTTCGGGGACGATGTGCTTTCGGGCGGCAACTTCCACGGGCAACCGATCGCGCTGGCGCTCGACGTGCTCGGCATCGTCCTCGCGACCCTCGCCGGACTCGCCGAGCGGCGCCTCGAGCGCGTCGTGAACCCCGACCTCTCCTCGGGGCTCCCGGCGTTCCTGGCGCGGCGCCCCGGAATCGAGTCCGGGTTCATGACCGCGCAGATCGCGGCCGCGGCGCTCGTGGCCGACGCCCGGGTGCTCGCCACGCCCGCGAGCGTGCAGTCGGTGCCCACCGAGGGCAACCAGGAGGACGTCGTACCGATGGGGATGAGCGCGGCGTGGAAGGCGGAGCGGATTCTCGCGGACGCCACTCGTATCGTCGCGATCGAGCTGCTCGCGGGAGCCCAGGGCCTCGAGTTCCTGAAGCCACTCACGCCCGGGCGGGGTGTGGCGCGCACCTACGCGGCGGTGCGGGCCGAGGCCCCGGCGCTCGAGGAGGACCGGCCCCTGAGCGCGGAGATCGAGCGGGTGGCCGCCGGGATTCGCACGGGCGCGTTCGATCCCGGCGAGCCGGGAGCGGGATGAGCGCGGCGCGGGTCGTGCGAGCTCCGCGTGGGTCCGAGCGCAGTTGCCGCGGCTGGATCCAGGAGGCGGCGCTGCGGATGCTGATGAACAACCTGGATCCCGAGGTCGCGGAGCGGCCGGCGGATCTCGTCGTGTACGGCGGCACGGGGAAGGCCGCCCGCGATTGGCCGTCGTTCGAGGCGATTTGCCGCACGCTGCGGACCTTGGCGGACGACGAGACGTTGCTCGTGCAGTCGGGGAAGCCGGTGGGGGTGTTCGCGACCCATCCCGACGCGCCGCGCGTGCTCATCGCCAACGCCAACCTGGTCGGCCGCTGGGCGAGGTGGGACGTGTTCCGGGATCTCGAGCGCCGCGGGCTCATCATGTTCGGCCAGATGACCGCCGGCTCGTGGATCTACATCGGCACGCAGGGCATCCTCCAGGGCACCTACGAGACGTTCGGCGCGGTGGCGCGGCGGCACTTCGGGGGATCGCTCAAAGGGCGGGTGGTGGTCACCGGAGGTCTGGGGGGGATGGGGGGAGCCCAGCCGCTCGCGGCGACGATGAACGAGGGGGTGCTGGTCGCCGTCGAGGTCGATCCGGCGCGCGTGCAACGGCGGCTCGAGACCGGGTACCTCGACGAGGTCGCCGACTCGCTGGACGCGGCGCTGCGCGCCGTGGCCGCCGCCAAGCGGGAGGGTCGGGCGCGGTCGATCGGCCTCGTCGGCAACTGTGCCGAGGTGCTGCCCGAGCTCGTGCGGCGCGGGTTCGTCCCCGACGTGCTCACCGACCAGACGTCGGCGCACGATCCCCTGAACGGGTATGTGCCGGCCGGCCTGCCGCTCGCGGACGCGGCGGCGCTGCGGCGCCGCGATCCCGCCGAGTATCAGCGGCGCGCGGTGGAGAGCATCGTCACCCACGTCCGCGCGATGCTGGAGCTGCGGCGCGGTGGGGCCGTCGCCTTCGACTATGGCAACAACATCCGCACCGTCGCGGCGGATGCGGGGCTGGCCGACGCCTTCGCCATTCCCGGCTTTGTGCCGGAATACATCCGGCCGCTGTTCTGCGAGGGCCGCGGGCCGTTCCGCTGGGTCGCGCTGTCCGGAGACCCCAAGGAACTCCATCGCACGGACCGACTGGTGCTCGAGTTGTTTCCGGAGAACGAGCACCTGCGACGCTGGATTACCCTGGCCCAGCAGCGCGTGAAGGTCCAGGGACTCCCCGCCCGCATTTGCTGGCTGGGGATGGGGGAGCGGGCGCGGTTCGGGCTCGCCTTGAACGACCTCGTCCAGCGGGGCGAACTCGCGGCGCCGATCGTCATCGGCCGCGACCACCTCGACACCGGTTCCGTTGCCTCGCCGTTCCGGGAGACGGAGGCGATGCGCGACGGCTCGGACGCGATCGCCGACTGGCCGATCCTCAACGCCTTGCTGAACACCGCCTCCGGGGCGTCATGGGTCTCCTTCCATCACGGTGGCGGCGTCGGCATCGGCAACTCGCTGCACGCCGGTCAGGTCACCGTCGCCGACGGCTCCCCGGCCGCCGCGCGGCGGCTCGAGCGCGTGCTGACCAACGACCCGGGGATCGGCGTCGCGCGCCACGCGGATGCGGGGTACCCGGAGGCGCTGGAGACGGCCCGCCGCCACGGCGTGCGCCTGCCGATGCGCGAGGCCAGCGACTGAGCACACTGCTCGCGGGGGCTCGGGCGGTCGTCACCTGTCGCGGCCCGGCGCGGGCGCGCCGGCGTGGCGAGATGGCGGAGGTCGAAGTCCTTCGCGACGCGGCCGTGCTCATCGACGGCGATCGTATCGCCGCGGTCGGTCCCTATCGTGAGTTGCGACGGGCAACCGGCAACGTGCAACCGGTGGAAGTATCGGGGGTGCTGTACCCCGGCTTCGTCGACTGCCACACCCACGCCGTCTTTGGCGCGCCACGCCTCGACGATCACCAGCGCCGCGCCCTCGGCGAGGACTACCAGTCGATCGCGGCCGCTGGCGGCGGCATTCTCGAGTCGGTGCGGGACGTGCGCGCGCGCTCGGAGGACGAGCTCGTCGCCGTCACGCGTGCGCGGCTCGCGGTGCTGCTCGCGCACGGCACGACCACCGTCGAGATCAAGTCGGGGTACGGGCTCGATCTCGACAACGAGCGTAAGCAGCTGCGCGTCGTGCGCCGCTTGGCGGCGGAGCCGGGGCCGGCGCTCGTCCCCACCTTCCTCGGCGCCCATGAGGTGCCACCCGAGTACCGCGACCGCCGGGCGGAGTTCGTACGCCTCCTCTGCGACGAGATGATTCCCGCGGTGGCGCGCGAGCGTCTCGCCCAATTCTGTGATGCGTTCTGCGAGCCCGGGGTGTTCACCGTCACTGAGGCGCGCGCGATCGCCACGGCGGCTCGGCACCATGGCCTGGGGGTCAAACTGCACGCCGACGAGCTGGACGGGTCCGGGGGCGCCGAGCTCGCCGCCGAGCTCGGTGCCGTGAGCGCGGATCACCTGGCCGGCGTGTCGCAGGCCGGCATCGGCGCGCTGGCGCAGAGCGCGACAGTCGCGGTGCTTCTCCCCGCGACGATGGTCTTTCTGGGTAAGGGCCGGCAGGCGCCGGCACGGCGCCTGCTCGACGCCGGCGCCGCGCTGGCGCTCGCCACCGACTTCAACCCCGGTTCCTCGCCGACCGTGAGCCTCCCGCTCGTCATGGGCCTCGGCGTGTCGCAGCTCGGGCTGCGCCATGCGGAGGCTCTCATCGCGGTGACCGTCAACGCCGCCGCGGCGCTGAACTTGGCGACCGAGCGTGGGCAGCTGGCGCCAGGCTTTGTAGCGGATGTCGTCGCTTGTGACGTCGCCGATTGGCGCGAGGTGGCCTATTGGGTGGGGGCCAATCTCGTAACTGCCGTCTGGACAGCGGGTTTGCCTTGTCGCAGCCCAGCCGCGCCCCTATCTTTACCAGTCCATGTCGAAACTCGAGAAGCTCAAGGATCGCGCCAAGACCCTCGAGGCCAAGGACCCGAAAGGGGCGGTTGAGGCCTGGCTGGAGGTCCTCAAGACCCAGGAAGAGGAGGGCGACGATAATCCGGATCTCGGGATCTACAACCGCATCGGTGATCTCTACCTCAAGCTGAAAGACCCGGGCCAAGCGGCTGATTATTACGACCAGGCGGTCGACAAGTACGCCGAGCTTGGTTTTCATAACAACGCGATTGCGATGTGCAACAAGGTGTTGCGCAACGCGCCGGCGCGGCAACAGACCTACCTCAAGCTCGCCAAGCTATACGCGTCGAAGGGGTTCCTCGCGGAGGCGCAACAGAACTTCGTCGAGTACGCCGAGCGCATGCAAAAGACCGGCCGCATCCAGCAGGCGTTCGCGGCGTTGAAGGAGTTCACCGACCTCTCCCCCGAGAGCGAGCGGCTGCGCGGCATGTTGGAAGAGCACCTCAAGATGTACGGGGCCGACCTGCAGCAGCGGCGCTCTTCGACCACGCGCGTGAGCATGCCCCCGTCGTCGCAACCGGCTGCAACAGGGGAAGGCAAGACGAAGGGCAAGACGTCGAGCCTGGTGTTCCTCGATCTCGATGCGCCGCCCAAGACGAGCCGTCCGGCTTCCGGCCCACCGAGGGCCGGCGCGCCGCCGGCGGCCAAACTCGTGCAGGAGCCGCAGCGGCCGCCCGAGTCCGAAGCGCTCGACATCGAAGCGACCATTGTGGGCGACACGGCAGAAGGCGCCGCGGACGCCGGGGGCCGACTGGACGGCCTCGAGACGACGAGTGCGCAGTTCGGCGACATTGATTTGGGCTCGGCGGAAGTGTCTTCCATCCGCGAGGACCTGCTCTCGGGTGACGACGTCGAGCCCCTCGCCGAGCTGGAGCCCACGGTGGAAGAGGAGGAGGAAGAGGACTTCTCGCCTCCGCCGCCCCGGTCCAAAGCGATGCCGGCGCCCAAGGCACCGCCGCGGTTTACGCCGAAAGCCCCGCCGCCCGCGCCCACGCCGAAGGTCAAGCCGGTGGTGCCCAAGCGGCCGTCCGCCCCGCAGGCGGCGCCGCCACCTCCGGCGCAGCCGCGCAAGCGCAAGACGGTCGTCGAGATTCCCCCGCTCGAGCTGGAGCCCGATTTTGAGACGACCACCCCAGCGGCCGGCCACGATGTGGACGACCAGCCGCTGGCGGTGGACGAGGGGCCAACCCACCCGAAGTGGGTCCAAACCGAAGACGACACTTCGGTCGGCGGCCGGCGCTCGGGCTACATGGATCTGGGGCTCGATGGTGTCGTCAACCAGGGGGAGGTGGCGGGCTCGCTGGTCTTCGACAACATCGAGGAGGCCGCGGGCGCGCCGGCCATCGCGGATCTCGAGGGACGCGTCGCGGATAACCCCGACGACCCCGACGCCCATCAGGCACTGGGCGAGGCGTTGATCGAGGGGGGGGATCGCGATCGCGGCGTCGAAGAGCTGGACCTGGCGGTGTCGGGATTCGAGGCGGCGGACAACCTCCAGCAGGCGCAAGACCTCGTGGACGAGATCCTGCGGCTCGAGCCTAATAGCGTGCGTCACCGCCAGAAGCAGGTCGAGCTCGCGTTCAAGGCCGGCGACAAGCCGCGGCTGATCGATTGCTACCTCGAGCTCGCCGACGCGCTGTTGCGCACCGACCTGGGGGACAAGGCGCGGGCGGTGTACCAGCGCGTGGTCGAGCATGATCCGAAAAACGGGCGAGCCAAGGCGGCGCTCGCGATGCTGATGCCGGCCGAGCCGGTGTCGGAGAAGGGCAAGCTGGTGCAGCCCAAGGACGCCAAGATGAAAGTCCGCGACGAGGCGGCCGTGGGCGGGGACTTCGTGGATCTCGGCGCGATGATCCTCGAGGAGGAGATCGAGGAGCCGCACCGCGACACCCGGATGAAGGTTGCGGACGAGGAGCCCACCGGCGACGAGGAGCGCGACTTCCAGGACATGCTGGCGCGCTTCCGACAGGGGATCGACGAGAACATCGACGAGGCGGATTTCCAGTCACATTATGACTTGGGCATCGCCTTCAAGGAGATGGGCCTGCTCGACGAAGCGATCGCCGAGCTCCAGAAGGCGTTGCGGGCCCCCGAGGGCAAGCAGCGGACCTCCGAGGCGCTGGGCGTATGCTTCTTCGAGAAAGGCGCGCACGCGGTGGCGGAATCCATTCTGCGCCGCGGCCTGGAGTTGCCGGCCGCGCGCGACGAAGAGCGGTTGGGGATTCTCTATTGGCTGGGGCGCGCCCTCGAGGCCCAGGGGAAGGGCGCGGAGGCGAGAGAGCTCTACCGCCGCGTGTTCGCCGCGAACATCCGGTTCATGGACGTGGGCGAGCGGGTCAAGGCGCTCGCCAAGGCGCGCTGACGTGACCCAGCAGCTGGCGCGCGTCACCCTGCCGGACATCCAGCGGCCCGTGGCCGGGCAGCTCGATCGGGTTGTGGACGAGCTGCGGCGGCTCATCGCGGCGGACTTCCCGATCATCGCCGAAGTCAACGAACACCTCCTGCGCATGAAAGGGAAGCTGTTCCGGCCGACGCTGCTGTTGCTCAGCGCGCAGGCGACGGGGGCGGGCGCCGCGGACCCGCGCGCGGTGACCCTCGCCGCTATCGTCGAGCTCATCCACCTGGCGACGCTGGTCCATGACGATTCGGTGGACCACTCGCCGCTGCGCCGCGGGATGCCGACGATCAACGGCCTGTTCTCGCATCAGGTGGCCGTGATCATGGGGGACTACCTCTACTCCCGCGCGATCGTGGAGCTGGTGCGCCTCGAGGACCTGGCGCCGCTGCGGGTGTTCGCGCGCGTGACCAACGAGATGACGGTCGGCGAGATGCGCCAGCTGGAGGCGCACGACAAGCTCGCGTACGGGGAAGGCCAATACGATGCGCTGATCCAGGCCAAGACGGCCTCGCTGCTCTCCGGGGCGTGCGAGGTGGGCGCCCTGCGCGGCGCTCCGGCGCACCGTGACGCGCTGGCGCGGTTCGGCCGCGCGCTCGGGATGGCGTTCCAGATCACGGACGATCTGCTCGACTACACCCAGCCTCAAGCGGTGACCGGCAAGCCTTCTGGGCTCGATTTGAAGGAGCACAAGGTCACGTTGCCGCTCATCGCGGCCCTGGAGCGGATGGACGCCGCCGGGCGCCGCTGCGTCGCCGATCTGATGGCGACCCCCGAGCCCCGCGACGAGCAGGTGGCGGAGGTCATCCGGCTCGTGGAGGTGTCGGGAGGCCTGGAGTGCGCGCGCCGCCACGCCCTGGAGCACGCCCAGCACGCCGAGGCGGAGCTCGAGACCTTGCCGCCGTCGCCCGCGCGCGATGCTCTGCGCGACAGCATTACGTACGCCGTGGAACGGCATAGCTGAGCCGTGGCGCGCGGGCCCCGCCGTCCGTTATTTTACCTTGGGGTGCTCGCCGCGGGCTTCGTGCTCGGCGGGCTGCTCCACGCGCTGCTGCGACGGTTCTTGCCGCAGGGCGCCGCCAAGGAGTTTTTCACCACCTCCGTGACGCCGACCTTCGGACCGGTGCACGTGGATCTGCTGGTGGTGTCGATCACGCTCGGCCCGATCGGGCTCGACGTCTCGCTGCTCGCCGTCGTGGGAGTGGCGATCGCCTACTTCGTGGCCCGGTCGCTCTTTTAGCGAGGCAGCCATGTTCTCCGATCTGTCGTTCAGCCACATCCTGATTCTGCTGCTGATCCTGGTGCTGGTCTTCGGCGCCAAGCGCATTCCGGAGATCGGGTCGTCGATCGGGCAGGGGATCAAGGAGTTCAAACGCAGCCTCAAGGACGAGCCGCCGGAGCCGCGCAACCTCCAGACGCCTCCGGCGACCGGCTCGGGGTCGACGCTGCAGACCGGGGGCGAGCCCAAGCGGCTCAGCCAGTAAGGAGAGACGGCGGTGGGTCTGGGGAACCTGAGCGGCGGCGAGCTGCTGCTCCTGTTGGTGATCGCGCTCCTCGCCCTCGGGGCGCACCGCCTCCCCGATGCGACCAAGGCCGTGGGGAGGGGGCTGCGCGAGTTCAAGCGGGCCCTGAACGAGACGCGGGATGCGGTCGAGCGTCCCGACGAACCGCCACCGGATCCGCCGCGACGCCTCCTCGAATGACCCCGCCGCCGGCTAGCTGCCGGCGGTTGCGTTTCGGGGTCGGAACAGCTCCTTGCGGCGGTCGACCACCTTCGCCTGGGTGCGCAGTCCCGCGAGGTAAGCGCGGATCCGTGCCTCACGCACGGGCTGCAAGATGGCGCGGCGCTGGGCGTCGCGTTGCGAGAGCCACGCCGTGGAATCCGCCTGCCGTCGGGCCAGCGACTGGATCAGGAAATCGCCGGCCTCACCCTGAATCACGGCGCTGCGCTCACCGACCCGTATTCCGAACGCCGCGCCGATCACCAACGGCTCCTGACGCAACTCAGGAGGCGGAGCGACGCGGGTGAACGGCCCGAGTCGCACGGCCCGCAGGCCGTGGCGGGCGGCGGCCGCGAGCAGATCGGTCTCGCCACGCAGCTGGTCGGCGATCTCCCGCGCACGGGGGTGCACCAGCGCTCTCTTTTTCTCCTCGCGTGCCCCGGCCATCGCCGCCTCCTTCACCTGGGCGAATGGGGGCGCGCCTCCCGGCGTCAGCGAATCGAGCCGGAACACGTAAAACGCCGGCGTGCCCTCGATGACCGGGCTCGTCTCCCCGACCTTCGCCTCGAACGCCCACACACTGACGTCGGGAATCACCCAGCGGCCGAGCTGCATGCGATCCCCCTGGACCAGCGGCGGCGCGTGGGCGAGCGGCAACTGCAGGCGCTGGGCCACCGAGTCCAGCTCCGCCCCGTTCTCCTGCTCGGAGGCGAGCCGGTCGAGCGTGTCGGTGCGGGATTCGACCAGGTCGCGGTGTGTCCCCTGCAGCTCGATCGGCACCAGGATGTGGCGGACCTTGACCGAGTCCCCGCGCGCCGCGTCCACCCGGATCAGGTGGTAACCGAACTCCGTCACGACCGGCTCGGACACCTGGCCGGGTCGCAGGTGCTTGACCGCATTCAGAAACGGCCGCACATAGCCGCCCGAGTCGGGGTGAATCCAGCCGAGGTCGCCGCCGCGGGCGGCGCTGCCCGAGTCGGCCGACTGCGTCTTGGCGACGGCGTCGAACGCTTCGCCGCGCAGCACTCGAGCCCGCAGCGCCCGCGCCCGCGCCAGGGCGGCGGCGCTGTCCGCCGCGTCCGGGCGCCGTGGCAGGGCGACGAAGCTCAGATACGCGACCGCCGGCCGCTTGAACGCGTCCCGATGCGCTTCGAAATAGCGCTGAGCCTCGACGTCCGTCACCGCCGCCGCGCTGTCGAGGATTATCGCGGGTGTCACCGCCAGAGCGGCGATCGTCACCGAGTCGCGCTCGTCCCGGTACATCCGCCATAGCTGGGCATCAGAGACGTACACGTCGGCCGTGAGGAACTGCAGGAACTTCACGTAGGGGATTTCGTCCCGGTACCGCTGCTCGAGTGCGAGCAGGAACTCCGGGTTGCTGCCCCGGATCACGAACTGCTGCCACTTCTCCATATCGAACCGCCCGTTCACCTGAAACTCGGGGAGGTTCGTCACTTCGGGCGGCGGGCTCGTGAGGGCGGCTTGGCGGATCTCGTCGGCGCTGACGGTGATGCCCAGCTTGGCGTATGCCTGGTGCAGCAGGACCGCTTGGATCAGCTGGTCGGCCACCCGATCCTGGAGATCCTTCTCGTCCTCTTTGGTGAGCTGTCCCCCGGATTGGCGGCGCGCCTGGTCGTAGGCCGACTGATACGCCTGCTGCCACTCGGGGTAGTGCACTTCCTGCCCGTTGACCTTCAGCACCACGTCGCCCGACGCCCCACTCGACCGCCCCGTGATGCCCATGCCGACATCGAAGACCAGCCATCCGATGAAAGCAACGGCCAGAATGTAGAACACGTATTTCGACATTTCCCGCATGGCGCGCATCATGGGCGTGGAACTCCGTCGTAACCGGATGGAAGGGGCATAAGTGTATACGCCACAACAATCAATCTCAAGCGGCTCGGGCCGCGGCCGATTTGACAGCGACGCCGGCCAAACACTATCTTCGTCCAATTCCCACAAAGACTTAGGCCGTGCCGTACACCAGCGAAATCGAGAAACTCGAGCACCGCTACAACGAGAATCCGAAGGGGCGCAACTTCGCCCCGCTGGCGGACGCCTATCGCAAGGCCGGCCAAGTCGACCTCGCTATCGACTTGTGCCGCAAGGGGTTGGAGCTTCACCCCGACTACATCAGCGCCTATATCGTGTACGGCCGCTGCCTCATCGATAAGAAAGACGACCCCGCCGCCGAAACGGTGTTCCGCAAGGTCCTGGGGCTCGATCCCGAGAATGTGCTGGCGTTGAAGATCCTCGCCGACGTTGCCGACCGCACGCATCGACTCGACCTGGCGGTCGACTGGCTCGGCAAGCTGCTCGCCGTCGACCCGATGAACGGGGACGCCGCGGAGGCGCTGGCCCGTGCCAAGGGCAAGGCGGCTGCGCTGGCGGCGAAGCCCACGGTGGCGATGGCCGCCACGGCGCCCGAGCCGGCCCTCGTAGATCTCGAGCCCACCTCGATGGCCGGGGCGCCGACGAAGGCGATGCGCAAGGCGCAGTTCGAGGTCGAGCGGTTCGACGGCTCGGTGAACGTCAACCCGGATGCCCACGCGGCCGCGAAGGCCGATGGGCTGGAGGTCGCGGAAGACGTCGAGCTCAAAGTGGAGCCGGCGGCGCTCGAAGGCCTCGCCCGCACGCAGTATGAGGGATCTGGGATGTTCAAGGTCGACGAGTCCGCCGAGGAGGAGATGCCTCAGGTGGATCTGCCGCTGATCATGCCGGAGGATGTCGAACCGCCGCCGCGTCCGAAACCGCCGCCGCCGCCGCCCCCACCGCCGGTCGCGCAAGCGCCCCCGCCGCGGGCGGCGCCACCGCCTCCGGCCGCCGTCGCCCTTGCGGACGACGAAGGAGCCGCGGACGTCGCGGCGCTGTCCCGGGTGGAACCGGTGGTGACCGAGACGATGGCGGAGCTGTATCTCAAGCAAGGCCATCGCGAGGACGCGCTGCGTGTGTACCAGAGTCTGGCGGCGATGCGGCCATCGGATGCGCGACTCGCGTCACGGGTCGCCGAGCTGTCGCGGCCGGCGTCGGCGCGCAAGTCGGGCGGGCAATCGGTGGGCGCGTTCCTGAAGAGTATTCTGGCGGGAAAGCCGCGGCCCGCTGCGGCGCCCATGGGAACGACCCTGGAACAGGCCTTCGCCGCCGACGATGCCGACGCTGCGGCCGAGCCTCCCGGCCCGGGGGCCCCTTCGCGCCCGGCCGAAGACGACATCTCGCTCGATTCGGTGTTTGGCGAGCAGCCCCGGGATTCGGCACTGGCCCCCCCGGCTGCGCCGTCCCCAGCCCTGGCCGAGCCGGCTCCGCAGGCGACGGGCGGGTTCTCCTTCGACCAGTTTTTCGCCGCGCCGGGAAAGGGAGCGGAGGGCACGGCTCCCGCGGCTCCGCCGCCGGCGCGGTCTTCGGGACGCCACTCGCGTCCCGCGCCCGAGGAGGAGCGGGAACTGGATCAGTTCCAGTCCTGGCTGAAGGGCCTCAAGTCCTAGTGCGGATTTCCGTTCTCAACGGGCCGAACCTCAACCTGCTCGGCGACCGCGAGCCAGAGGTGTACGGCCGGGTTTCGCTGGCCGAGGTCGAGGCCGCGACCCGGGAGCGTGCCCGGGCGCTCGGCGTCGAGTGCGCATGGACGCAAACCAACCATGAAGGGGAGCTGGTCGAAGCGATCCAGGGACTCCGCCAGAGCACCGACGGCGCGCTGATCAACGCGGCCGCGTTTACGCACACCAGTCTCGCTGTCCGGGACGCCGTGTTGGCGGTGCGGGTGCCGTTCGTCGAAGTGCATCTCTCGAACATCTTCGCGCGCGAGCCGGAGCGGCGCCGGTCGCTGCTCGCGGATGTCGCGGTGGGCGTGGTGGCGGGCTTCGGTGCGGACAGTTACCGGCTGGGCCTCGAGGGCCTGGTCGCGTATCTAGCGTCCCGCCGTGGCCGCTGACCACCGGCGCGCGCGGCAGGAGGCGCTGCTCGGCGCGCTCGCGGCGGACGGCCTCGAGGCCCTGCTGGTCACGTCGCTGTCCAACATCCGCTACCTGACGGGGTTCAGCGGATCGGCGGCGCTGGTGGTGGTGGCGCGAGCGGGCGCGGTGCTCGTGACGGACTTCCGCTACGAGGAGCAGGCGGCGGCCGAGGCGGGCGCCGTGGCGCGTGTCGTCGTCGAGCGCACGAGCGTGTGGGACCGGCTCTTCAAAGAGTTGGGGGCGCTGGGGCGGCTCGAGACGGTGGGCTACGAGTCCCACGCGCTGACGGTGAAAGAGGCGGAGCGGCTCACGGCCGCGGGCAAAGCGTGGCGGTGGAAGCCCGCGGGAGAGCCGGTCGAGCGACTGCGGGCGCGCAAGGACCCCGACGAAGTGGCGGCGATTCGGGCGGCGGCTCAGATCGCCGGCGCCGCCCTCCGGGAGACGCTGGCGGCGGTGCGCCCCGGGATGACGGAGCAGACCATCGCCGGGCTGCTGGAGGGAGCGTTGCGCCGGCTGGGGAGCGAAGGCCATCCGTTCCCGACGATCGTCGCGTCGGGCCCGCGTTCGGCGCTCCCCCACGCGCGTACCAGCGCGCGCGCGGTGGCGGCCGGGGAGTGGCTGCTGCTAGACTTCGGCGCTCAAGTGGACGGCTATTGCGCGGACATCACGCGCACGGTGGTCGTCGGTGCCCGAGCGACGGCGGTACAGCGCGCGTTGTACGAGGTGGTGGAGACCGCCCAGCGGCGGGCGCGCGCCGGGGTGCGGGCAGGGATGACCGGGCGCGACGCCGACGCGCTCGCGCGGGACGTGATTGAGGCGCGCGGCTTCGGCGACGCGTTCGGCCATTCGTTGGGGCACGGACTCGGGCTCGAGGTGCATGAGACGCCGCGCCTCGCCCGCCCCAACCTGGATCCGTTGCCGGCCGACGCCGTCGTCACGATCGAGCCGGGCGTCTATCTGACGGGGCAGGGCGGCGTGCGCATCGAAGACGACGTCCACCTCGCGGCGGACGGCCCCGTGCTGCTGTCGGATGGGGACAGCGCGCTGGTCGAACTGACGTGAGCCCGATATTGACGGACTGCCGGGCCGGGTTGTCTATTCTGTCATCACCGAGGGCCGCCCCGAGATGAAGCTCGACATCATCGCGCAGCTCGTGCAGATCCTGAGGGACGCCCCGGACGTCGGGGCGATCGAGATCCGCCGCGGGCCGTTCGGCGTGTGGTCCACCGTCCGGGTTTCCCGGGCGGGGCATGGCGTCAACACCGGCGCGGCGCACGTCGTGGTCGCGCATCCGGCTTCGGGGCCCGGCGGGCCTGGAGGAGGGGGGGCGGCGCTGGCCGCGGCCGCGCCGGCCGGCGTGCCCGTTGCGTCGGGGCCGTCGCTGCTCGAGATCAAGTCGCCGATGGTCGGTACGTACTACCGGTCGCCGGAGCCTGGCGCCGAGCCGTACGTGAAGCCGGGAAGCCGGGTGGCGCCCGGCCAGGTCGTGTGCATCATCGAAGCGATGAAAATCATGAACGAGATCGAATCCGATGTGGCCGGCGTGATCCGGGAGTCGCTCGTCGAGAACGGCCAGCCCGTCGAGTTCGGCCAGGTCCTGTACCGGGTAGATCCCCATGCCTGACGCCCCGGGCCCCGCCGGGCCGACCTTCAACTTCAAGAACGCCATCACCCACATGGTGCAGCGCGGCGGGTCGGACTTGCTGCTCAAAGTCGGCCGACCGGCCACCATCCGGGTGAACGGTGATCTCGTGGGACTCGAGTCGGCGCCCCTGAAGCCCGAAGAGCTGAAGTCGCTCGCTGAGCAGATCATGACCCCCCGCCAGGTCAAGGAGTTCGCCGAGCACAAGGAGGCGGACTTCGCGATCGGCGTGCCGGGCGTGGGGCGGTTCCGCACGAACGTCTACCAGCAACGCGGCACGGTGGCGTTCGCGTTCCGGGCGATCCCGTACGAGGTGAAAACGATCAAGGACTTGAACCTGCCGCCGGTGATGGAGGAGATCGCGCTGCGGCCCCGCGGGCTGGTGCTGGTGACGGGCGTGACGGGCTCGGGAAAGTCCACGGCGCTTGCGGCGATGATCAACCAGATCAACACCAACCGACGCGTCAACGTCATCACGATCGAAGACCCGATCGAGTTCCTGCACCGCGACAACCTCTCGAACATCTCCCAGCGCGAAGTCGGCAACGACACCCTCTCGTTCCACTCCGCGCTGCGCCACGTGCTGCGGCAGGATCCCGACGTCATCCTGATCGGCGAGATCCGCGACATGGAGACGCTGGACACCGCCCTCAAGGCGGCGGACACCGGGCACTTGGTCTTCTCCACGCTGCACACCACCGACTGCACGCAGACGGTGAGCCGCGTGATCTCGTTTTTCCCGCCGCACCAGCACGACGAGATCCGGCACCTGCTCTCGACCGCGCTCCAGGCGGTGATCTCGCTGCGCCTGGTGCCGCGCAAGGACGGCCGCGGCCGCACGCCGGCGTGCGAGGTGCTGATCAACACGGCGGCGGTCGCTGACAACATCCGCGACCTCTCCAAGCAGCTCAACATCCCGGACCTGATCGCCGAGGGCTCGCTCCAGTACGGGATGCAGTCCTTCGACCAATCGTTGTTCGACTGGTACAAGCGCGGCGTGATCAGCTACGAGAGCGCCATCTTCTACGCCACCAACCCGAGCGAATTCGCGCTCAAGGTGTCGGGGGTCGACGCGGCGGGCAGCAGGCTGGGCGGTGCCGGCGCCGGCACCATCGAGCTCACCCCCTGATGTTCACGAAGGTACTGGTCGCGAACCGCGGGGAGATCGCCCTGCGGGTCATCCGGGCGTGCAAAGAGCTCGGGCTCGAGACGGTGGCGGTGTACTCGGAAGCGGACCGCGAGTGCCTGCACGTGCGCTTCGCCGACGACGACGTCTGCATCGGCCGGCCGCCGGGCCGCGACAGCTACCTCAACATCCCCCGCATCATCGCCGCGGCGGAGATCACCGGCGCCGACGCCATCCATCCCGGGTACGGCTTTCTCGCCGAGAACGCGGAGTTCGCCGAGATCGTCGGCGCGTCCAACATCACCTTCATCGGTCCCACGCCGCAGCAGATCCGCCAGATGGGCGACAAAGCCGCCGCCCGCAAGATCGCCCAGAAGCTCAAGGTCCCCACGGTCCCGGGTTCGCCGGGGCCGGTCGAGAACCTCGAAGAGGCGCTGAAGACCGCCGAGAAGATCGGCTTCCCGGTGATCATCAAGGCCGCCGCGGGCGGGGGCGGCAAGGGGATGCGCGTCGCGACCGACCCGGAGATGTTCGGCCAGGCGTTCAACCTCGCCCGCCAGGAAGCGCTGGCGGCCTTCGGCTCGGATCAGGTCTACATCGAGAAGTACCTCGCGCGCCCGCGGCACATCGAGATCCAGATCATGGGCGACACGCACGGCAAGGTGATGCACCTGTGCGAGCGGGATTGCTCGGTGCAGCGCCGCCACCAGAAGCTCATCGAAGAGGCCCCGAGCCCCGCGGTGGACCAGACGCTGCGCGAGGACATCGGGGAAGCCGCCGTCAAGCTCGCCGCGGAGATCGGGTACGTGGGCGCCGGGACGATCGAGTTCCTGCTCGACACGGACGGGTCGTTCTACTTCATGGAGATGAACACCCGGATCCAGGTGGAGCACCCCGTCACGGAGATGTGCACCAACTTCGATCTCGTCAAAGAGCAGATCCGCGTGGCCGCCGGCGAGCCGCTGTCCTTCGTGATGAACGGGCACCGGCTGCGCGGCCACGCCATCGAGTGCCGGGTGAACGCCGAAGACCCGGCCCGCAACTTCCAGCCCTCACCGGGGCTGATCACCGCGTACCACCCGCCGGGCGGACCGGGGGTGCGCGTGGACACGCACATCTACGCCGGCTACACCGTGCCCCCGTACTACGACTCCCTCCTCGCCAAGGTCATCGTGCACGGCAACCACCGCCAGGAAGCCCTCGCCCGCATGCGCCAGGCGCTGGACTCATTTATCATAGAAGGCGTGACGACGACCATTCCATTTCTGGGCCGGGTGCTGCGCCACCCCGACTTCCTGGCCGGCACCGTGGATACGAAGTTCCTCGAGCGCGAGCCGCAGCTCCTCAAAGAGCCATCATGAAGATCGACGTCTTCTTCACTCCACTCGGCCTGAACGCGGGAGACCTGAGCGGCCGGGGGGTGATCGTCGTCGACGTGCTGCGCACCACGACCAGCATCGTCACCGCCCTCGCGAACGGGGCGAAGGCCGTGGTGCCCGCTGCCACCTCGGAGGAGGCGGTGCGCCTCACGGCGAACCTGGAGAAGAACGGCTACGTCCTCGCGGGCGAGCGCAAGAGCCTCAAGATCGAAGGGTTCGCCCTCGGCAATTCGCCGCGCGAGATGACGCCGGAGGCGGTCGGCGGCAAGACCATCTACTTCTCCACGACGAACGGCACCCCGGCCCTGGTCGCGGCCCAGGGCGGCGACCCAGTGCTCGTGGCCGCCGCCGTCAACTTCAGCGCCATCGCCGGGCGGGCCCGGACCCTGTTCGACGAGCGCGGGGACCTCGTGGTCGTGTGCGCGGGGCGCGAGAAGCAGTTCGCCCTCGAGGACGCCTACGTCGCCGGGCGGTTGGTCAAGGCGGTGCGCAAGGGCCGGCGCAAGATCGCCCTCAACGACGCGGCCACGGTGGCGCTCGATCTGACGGCGCGTTACGCCGGCTGGGCCGCCGCGCTCGAAGCCTCAGAGGCGGCGCGGGAGCTGCGCGACGTGACTCTGGGGGAGGACGTCGCGTTCAGCGCCAAGGCGGACCGCTTCACGGTCGTCCCCTCCTTCGTGGACCGCCGCATCGTCGCATGACGCGCAAGGCGCGGCAGGAGCTCATCGGGATCGGGGCGCTGGTGGGAGGCCTCTTTCTCGGGCTCACGCTGCTGCCCTGGCACATCACCGGCGACTGGGGCGAGCGCCTGGGCCGGCTGTTGTGGCACAGCGTCGGCGCCGGGGCGGTGCTGATCCCCTTTCTGGGGGTCGGCTGGGCGCTGGCGGCCTTCGATCGCCTGGGCACCCTGTCGTGGCTGCGCGCCGCCGCCCTGGGCGCGGGACTGATGCTGTTGCTGCCGTACACGATCGGCGTGGTGGGCCGGGTGGAGATGCGGTTCCTGCCCGCCGACTACGGCCTGTGGACGACCTCCCAGAAACTGATCGGGCGACTCCCGGCGTGGGCTGGTGCGGGCGTGGTGAGCGCCCTCGGCACGGCGGGGGGCGTGCTCATCGGGTTGTTCGCCCTGTCGGCGCTGGGGATCCTGACGATCGGGTGGCATCCGCTCGTCGCGCTGAGAACCCGGGAGGCGGGACCGGCGAAGCGGGATGGGGGATGGGGGATGGGGGAGGCGGTGAAGACTGTGGTAACGAAGGTGGCGACGCCCAAGAGGCCCAAGCCTGTCACCCCCCCTTCCCCATCCCGCCTCCCCCGTCCCACCCCAGCGGGCGCGTTAATCCCCCCCATCGACCTCTTGAACGAAGCATCCCGAGACGAGGTGGACGTCGGCGTGGCGCAGATCGACGAGATGGGGGAGCGGCTGGTGCAGACGCTGGAGACATTCCGCGTCAGCGCCCAGATCGTGGACCGCACCGTGGGCCCCGTCGTCACGCGCTTCGAGCTCAAGCCCGGCCCGGGCATCAAGGTCGGGCGCATCGCCGCGCTCGCCGACGATCTGGCGCTGGCGATGCGGGCCCAGTCGCTGCGCATCGTCGCGCCGATTCCGGGCAAGGCGGCGGTGGGCATCGAGGTCCCCAACCCCCGGCCGCGCATGGTGCCGCTGCGCGAGCTGATCGAGTCGGAGCGGTTTCAACAGCCGGGCCGCACGCTGCCGGTGGCCATCGGCCGCAACCTCGAGGGCGGGGAAGTCGTCGACGACCTCGCGAAGATGCCGCACCTCTTGATCGCCGGCGCGACGGGGTCGGGGAAGTCGGTGTGCATCAACGCGCTCATTACGAGCCTCGTCTACGCCCACCCGCCCGAGAAGCTCAAGTTCCTGATGATCGACCCCAAAATGGTCGAGCTCTCGATGTACGCCTCGCTGCCGCACCTGGGGCTGCCGGTGGTGACGAACCATCACAAAGCCGCCTCGGTCCTCAAGTGGGCCGTGAGCGAAATGGACCGGCGCTACAAGCTGCTGCACGCCAACCACGCGCGGAACGTCGGCGACTTCAATAAGAAGGTCGAGGCCAAGAAGTCGCTCAAGGGACCGCGGGAGACCCTGGCAACGCAGGCCGGCGTGCAGCGGGAGTTGCCGTTCGACGCCGAGTACACCGAGGGGATCCTGCCGTACGTCGTCCTCGTCGTCGACGAGCTGGCGGACCTGATGCTGACCGTGCAGCACGAGATCGAGACGCCGCTCGCGAGCCTCGCCCAGAAGGCGCGGGCGATCGGCATCCACCTGATCCTCGCCACGCAGCGTCCGTCGGTGAACGTCATCACCGGCCTCATCAAAGCCAATTTCTCCTGTCGCATCGCGTTCCGCGTGTCGGCCAAGGTGGACAGCCGCACCATCCTCGACCAGAACGGCGGCGAGGCGCTGCTCGGCACCGGCGACATGCTGTTCCTGCCGCCCGGCAAGAGCGAGCTGCAGCGCGTGCAGGGCGCCTTCATCGCGACCGACGAGACCGAGCGGCTGATGGAGTGGTACCGGAAGCACGCCTCGCGCGAAACGGTCGAGAAGACCCAGGCGCAGATCGAGACGCAGGTGGAGGCGCTGGAGGCCGCCGAGTCCCGCGAAGGCGCTGGCGAAGGGGGAGGCGAGCCCGGCGATCGCGACACGCTGTTCCGCCAGGCGGCGGAGATCTGCATCCAGAACCAGCTGGGCTCGACGTCGCTGTTGCAGCGGCGCATGAGCATCGGTTACGGCCGCGCGGCGCGGATCATCGACCAGCTCGAGCTGGCGGGGATCCTGGGACCGGCGAACGGCAGCAAGCCGCGGGACGTGCTGGTGGGATTGGAGGACCTGGAAGAGATTTGCGGGAGGGAAATATAGAGGTTCTCGGTTTACTGTTCATGGTTGTCGGTAACCGTAAACCAAGGACCATCAACCGAGAACCGTGCCACGCAGCGAAACAGGCGCACCATGCGCTCGTTTGGTTACCACCTCCAGCGGGCGGGCCGTAAGTTCGCAGGCATGAGAAGCGGGCTGCGCAGCGACCCGGCGACGTGGACGGACGAGCGGCACAAGGACGGCCTCGCTGGAGAGGAGCAGGCGATCGCCTATCTGAAGACGAAAGGGTGGCACCTCGTGGCGCACCGCTTCCGGGTGGGACGCGCCGAGATCGACCTGGTGGCGCGGCGCGGCCGGCTGGTCGCATTCATCGAAGTGAAGGTGCGGCGCGGCGAGGGGTTCGGGAAACCGTTCGAGGCGGTGACGGGGCAGAAGCGGCGTGAGATGGTGAAGGTCGCCCGGGGCTGGATCGACCGGCACGGGCAGCCTGGGGACATCTACCGCTTCGACTGCATCGGCCTGCAGAACAACAAGTTGGAGCACCTGGAAGACGCGTTTCGTCCCGGCTGGCGGTAAGGCCGGTTTCGGTATATATTCGGGCCTCACAAGGAGGCCCGCAACCATGTCGAGGATGCTCATGGCGGCCGAGAACCGCGAGACCCAGCCCCCCACCCCGCAACTCTCCGACGAGCGCCGCAAGGCGCTGAACCTCGCCATCACCCAGATCGAGAAGACCTGCGGGAAGGGCTCGATCATGCGCATGGGGGCCGACGCCCCGCGCGTGCGCGTGGAGGTGGTGCCCACCGGGGCGATCAACCTCGATGCCGCGATCGGTATCGGCGGCATCCCCCGCGGGCGGGTGACCGAGATCTTCGGCCCGGAATCGAGCGGCAAGACGACGCTGGCGCTGCACGTGGTGGGCAACGCGCAACGCCAGGGCGGCGCGGCGGCGTACATCGACGCCGAGCACGCGCTCGACATCGAGTACGCGAAGAAGCTCGGCGTGGACGTGGACAACCTGCTGATCTCGCAGCCCGACACGGGCGAGCAGGGCCTCGAGATCTGCGAGATCCTGGTGCGCTCGGGGGCGCTGGACGTGGTGGTCATCGATTCCGTCGCGGCGCTCGTGCCCAAAGCCGAGATCGAAGGCGACATGGGGGATTCGCTCCCGGGGCTGCAGGCGCGGCTCATGAGCCAGGCGCTGCGCAAACTGGCCGGGGCGATCAACCGCTCCCGCACGTCGGTGATCTTCATCAACCAGCTGCGCGAGAAGATCGGCGTGATGTTCGGCAATCCCGAGACGACCACCGGCGGCCGCGCGCTCAAGTTTTACGCGTCGGTGCGGCTCGACATGCGGCGCATCGGGCCGGTGAAGGAGCGGGACGTGGTGATCGGCAACCACGTGCGCGTGAAGGTGGTGAAGAACAAGGTGGCGCCGCCGTTCCGCCAGGCCGAATTCGACATCATGTTCGACGAGGGGATCAGCCACGAGTCGCTGCTCGTCGACATCGCGGCCGAAGCCGGGATCATCGAGAAGTCGGGTGCGTGGTACTCGTACGGCAAGGACCGCATCGGGCAGGGCCGCGAGAACGCGAAGCTGTACCTCAAGGACCACCCCGAGCTGGCGGTGGAGATCGAGGTCAAGGTGAAAGAGCACCTGGGCGTGAAGGCCGCCGTCCCCGCGGTGCCCGACGAGGAGGCTCCCGCCCCGGAGGAGTGACTTGGCCGTTCTCACCGGTCTCGCCCCCGACCCCCGCCAGCCCGGCTATCGGCTGCTCGAGGTGGATCGGGGGCGATTCGCTTCCCTCCCCGCCGCCGATCTGGATCTGCTGCCGCTCAGCGTTGGCCGGGAGATCCCCGAGCGGGTCCTGGAACGGCTGCGCGAGCTGGCCGACCTCGAGGCCGCCTGGCGCGCGGCGCTGCGCATGCAGCGGCTGCGCGGGCACGCGCGCGTGGATCTGCAACGACGGTTGCTGCGCAAGCAGCACCCTCCGGCCGCGGTGGAGGGGGCGCTCGAGCGCCTGGCTACGCGGGGGCTGCTCGACGACCGCGAGTTCGCCTTCCATTACGCCGCCACCCACGCCGCGCGCGGCCGCGGGGCGCCGCGTCTCGTGAGAGATCTGCTCGCCCAGGGGGTCGAGCGCCGCCTCGCCGAGCGGGTCGTGCAGGAGGCGCTCGCCGCCGAAGGGCTCGACGGCGAGGGCGTCGCGCGCGCCGTGGCCGAGCGCCGCGCGCGCCAGCTCGCGGGGCTGCCCCCGGAGGCGCGGCGGCGGCGCCTGCTCGCGTTCCTCGCGCGGCGGGGGTTCAGTGGCGGGAAGGTGAGGGAGCTGGTCAGGGAGTTGTGCGGGTGAAGCCGCCGTCCGCAAGTCTCTAACCGGTTTATATTTACCCCCCATGAAGTCCGCCGACATCCGCGCCAAGTTCCTCGAATACTTTCGCGTTCCTCCCCGGAACCACCGCGAGGTGCCCAGCGCCTCGCTGGTGCCAGCGGACGACCCGACCCTGTTGTTCACCAACGCCGGGATGGTGCAGTTCAAGCGCGTGTTCCAGGGCCTGGAGCGCCGCGAGTACGTCCGCGCGACGACCTGCCAGAAATGCGTCCGCGCCGGCGGCAAGCACAACGACCTCGAGCAGGTGGGCCACACCGCCCGCCACCACACGTTTTTCGAGATGCTCGGCAACTTCTCCTTCGGGGACTACTTCAAGAAGGAGGCGATCGCCTTCGCCTGGGAGTGGGTGACCTCGCGGGACTGGCTGGCGATCGACCCCGCCCGCATCTCGATCTCGGTGCATCACCAGGACGACGAGGCGCGGCGCCTGTGGCGCGAGGTCGCGGGGATCGCGGACGCGCGCATCTTCGGGCTCGGCGACAAGGACAACTTCTGGCAGATGGGCGACACGGGCCCCGCGGGCCCGTGCTCGGAGATCTACGTGGACCTGCGGGACAAACGGGAGCAGGGAGCAAGGAGCAGTACGCTCAGTCAGGACGACTTCATCCGGCTGAGCGAGGCAGGCGAGCTGCTCGAGATCTGGAACCTCGTGTTCATGCAGTTCGATCTCCAGGCCGACGGATCCCGCTCCCCGCTTCCCGCTCCCTCAGTGGACACGGGGGCCGGGCTGGAGCGCATCGCCGCGGTGATGCAGGGCGTGCCGTCCAACTTCGACACTGACTTGTTCACGCCGATCATCGAGCGCGCCGTCGAAGTGGTGGGACGCGCCTACGATCGGGGGCCATCGGGGGCGCCGTTTCGCGTGCTCGCCGACCATGCGCGGGCGGTCGCCTTCCTGCTCGCGGACGGGGTGTTTCCCTCGAGCGACGGCCGCGGCTACGTGCTGCGCCGCATCCTGCGCCGCGCGGTCCGCTACGGCTGGCTGCTCGGCCAGCGCGAGCCGACGCTGGTGCACCTGACGCATCGCGTCGTGGACGTGATGCGCGGCGTCTATCCGGAGCTCGAGGAGAAGCGGGCGCACATCGAGCGCACCACGCGCGCCGAGGAGGAGCGGTTCCTCGAGACGATCGAAGGCGGCCTGAAGCGGCTCGACGAGCTCAAGGGGGCGTCGGTGATCACGGGGGACGAGGCCTTCAAGCTGTACGACACCTACGGCTTCCCGCTCGACCTGACGCAGCTCATCGCCGCCGAGCGCGGCCAGACGGTGGACGCGGAGGGGTTCGACCGCGCGCTCGCCCAGCAGCGGCGCCGCTCGCAGCAGGCGCGCCTCAAGATCGGCAGCCCGCTGATCAAAACGAGAGGCCGCGAAGGGGAGTGGATCGCGGTCAAGCCCAAGGCCAAGCAGAAATGGGTCGGGTACGAGACCACCCGCGCCGTGTCCGACGTGCTGGCGTTCCGCCAGCAACAGGGGGTGGTCGAGGTGGTGCTCGAGGACAATCCGTTCTACGCCGAGTCGGGCGGCCAGGTGAGCGACACCGGCGTGGTGAAGGGCGACGGCTGGGAGATCACCGTCGAGGACGTGGAGAAGGTGGACGGACGCAGCGCCGTGGTGGGGAGTCTCGGGGACCACTTCGAGCCGACGCCCGCGGAGGCCGTCGTGAACGAAGCGCGACGGCGCAACATCGAGCGCAACCACACCGCCACGCACCTCGTGCACGCGGCGCTGCGCAAGATCCTCGGCGCCCACGTGCGCCAGATGGGGTCGGTGGTGGCGCCCGACCGGCTGCGCTTCGACTTCGCGCATCACGGACCGGTGGGAGACGACGAGCTGGCCGCCGTGGAGGAGGAGGTGAACGCCCACATCTGGGAGAACCTGCCGATCGAGACTCGCGAGATGAAGTACAAGGAGGCGATCGCCGCGGGCGCGATGGCGTTCTTCACGGAGAAATACGGCGACAGCGTGCGCGTCGTGGACGTCCGCGGCGTGTCGCTGGAATTGTGCGGCGGCACGCACGTCGCGACGACTGGGCAAATCGGCCTGTTCCGCTTCACCCACGAAACCGGCGCGGCGGCGAACGTGCGGCGCATCGAGGCGATCACCGGCCCGGCGGCCTACCGCGAGGCCCGGGAGCTCGAGCGCCGGCTGGAGGAAGCCGCGGGCCTGCTCAAGGCGCAGCCCGAGCACCTGGCACGGCGCATCGAGGCGCTGGTCGAGGAGAACAGGAAGCTGGAGAAGCGTGTGGGGGAGCTGCTCAAGGGGGGAGGGGGGATGGGGGATGGGGGAAGCGTCACGAAGATCGGCGATGTCGAGCTGCACGTGCAAGACGGGGATTTCGACGACCGCGACCAGATCGGGCTTCTGGTGGACGCCTTCCGCGCCAAGCACAAGAGCGCCATTCTGGTGCTGCTAACGAAGGGGGGCCGACCCGGCCTCCACGTCGCGGTGACGGACGACCTAGTGTTGCGGGGACTCAAGGCCGGCGAGCTGGCTGGCGACCTCGCGGCGCTGGTCGGGGGAAAGGGTGGTGGGCGGCCGCATTTCGCCTCGGCGGGCGTGGGAGACGTGGCCAAGCTGCCGCTGATCAAGTCGAGCGTCGCCGACGTCGTCCGCAAGCGGCTGGGGGGATGACGCGAGACGAGGTGCTGTTGTGGCTCGACGGCCGGCGCCCGGCGCCCCCGCCCGCGCTGGCGCGGCACCTCGCTACATGCGTGGGCGACGGGCCCGAGCCGTTGTCCGGCCATCTCGCGGCGGTCGGCTGCGAGCTGCTGCGGCGGGTGGCGGCGAACCCCGGAGGGGGGCGCGAGCTGGCCCTCGACCTCCTCGCCGCCGATGCGTTCGTGACGTACGCCTTCGAGGCGCAGGCCGACGCCGACCCGGCGGGCCTGGCGGCCTTGGCCGGCCGGGTCGAGCGGGAGGTGAGGGCGACATGACCTTTCTGTCGGAGCGCCGTCCGGGATTGCTGGTACTCGTAGACCCGAGCCGTACCGAAGCGCCGCAGGCCGCCGCCGTCGCGCGGGCGGCCCAGGCGGCCGGCGCCGCGGCGGTGATGATCGGCTCCTCGTTCGACGGCACGCGCAACACCCATCTCATCGCGAAGGCTCTGCGCACGGGGGCGCCAGGTTTCCCGGTGCTGCTGTTTCCCGGGTCGGCGATGCAGCTCACCGAGGACGTAGACCTGGTGCTGTTCCTGTCGCTGATCTCGGGACGCAACGCGCAGTACCTCATCGAAGAGCATGTGCGCGCCGCGCCGTTCTTCCAGCGCCACCAGGTGCCCACCCTGTCGACGGGGTACATCCTCGTCGACGGCGGGCGGGTGACAAGCGTCGAGGCGGTGAGTCAGACGCGGCCCTTGCCGGCGGACAAGCCCGAGCTGGCCGCGGCGCACGCGTTGGCGGCGAAATTGATCGGGATGCGGGCGGTCTACCTCGACGCGGGCAGCGGCGCCGACCGGCCCGTGACCGGGGACGTGATCCGCGCGTGCCGGGCGGTGCTGGTCGAGCCGGACCAGCTGCTGTTCGTCGGCGGGGGGATCAAATCGCCGGCGCAGGCGGCCGCCGCGCGGGCCGCGGGGGCGGACTTCGTGGTCGTCGGGACGGTCGTCGAGCAAGGTCCGCCGGAGGGTCTAGCGGCGTACGTGCGCGCGGTGCGCGGATGACGGAAGGGGGCGCCGAGCGCGTGCGCGCGGGGCTGGAATCGCTCGCCGCGCTCGCCGCCCGGGTCGCGGCGGAGGAGGCGGACGCCGTCGCGGCCATCGCGGACCGCTACGAGGCCGTGCTGCGGGGCGGCGGCACGCTGTTCTTCGCCGGGAACGGGGGCAGCGCCGCCGACGCGCAGCACCTCGCTACCGAATACGTGGTGCGCTACCAGAACACGCGGCCGGCACTGCGCGCCGTGGCGCTCACGACCGACACGTCGCTGCTCACCGCCTGCGCCAACGACCTGGGGTTCGACGAAGTGTTCGCCCGCCAGGTGGAGGCGCTGGCGCGGCCCGGCGATCTCCTGAGCCTGCACTCGACGAGTGGCGAAAGTCCCAACGTGATCCGCGCGGCCCAGGCGGCGCAGGCGCGCGGCGTGCCGGTCGTCGCCTTCCTCGGCAAAGGCGGGGGCCAACTCAAGGCGCTCGCCGACGTCGCCCTCGTCGTGCCGTCGGACGACACGGCGCGGATTCAAGAGCTGCACCTCGCCATCGAGCATCTGATCTGCGACATCGTGGAAGACCGGCTGCGGGGATGAGGAGCTAATGCGGAATGGGGAATGTGGAATGCGGAATTGCAGTCCGAGGTCGCTCGGCGAGCGATGCTCACCTGTCGATTCCGCATTTCGCATTCCGCATTCCGCATTGGGGGGTGGGGTCTGATCTCCCTCACCGGAAAACGGGCGTTTGTCACTGGGGGGGGCCGGGGCATCGGGCGCGCGACAGCGCTGCTGCTCGCTCGGGCGGGGGCGAGCGTGGCGGTCGGATACCGGGAGCGAAAGAAAGAGGCGGAGGAGACGACTGAGGCGGTCAGGCGGTCGGGCGGCCAAGCGGTCGCTGTCGGTGGGGACCTGGGCAACAACGCCACCGCACGAGCAGCGGTGAGCGAGGCAGTCCGCGCGCTCGGCGGGCTCGACGTGCTCGTCGTCAATCACGGCGTATGGCCGCCCGAAGACGTCGCGCTCGCCAAGATGACCGACGCGCAGTGGGAGAGCACCCGCCGGGCCAACCTGGACGCCGTCGTGTACGTGTGCCGCGCCGCGATCCCGCACCTCGCCGAGGGCGGCCGCATCGTGCTCGTCGCGAGCACCGCGGGCCAGCGCGGCGAGGCGTTTCACGCCGACTATGCGGCCACCAAGGGCGCCGTCATCGCGCTCACCAAGTCGCTGGCCGTCGAGCTGGCGCCGCGCGTCACCGTCAACTGTGTGGCGCCGGGGTGGGTGGATACGGAGATGGCGAAGGTCTCCTACGAGCGGGACAGGCAGGAGATCGAGGCGACGATTCCGCTGGGACGGGTCGCGAGCCCGGAGGACATCGCCGGTCCCATCGTGTTTCTGTGCTCGGACCTCGCGCGGCATATCACGGGAGAGATCCTGAATGTGAATGGGGGCTCGGTGCTTTGCGGATGACGTTCCCCAAACGGCTCCCCATCCCGCCCGAAGTCCTGAAGATCGCCACGCGCCTCGAAGAGGCGGGGTACGAGACGTGGTGCGTGGGCGGGGCGATCCGCGACAACCTCCTGAAGCTCGAGAACCACGACTTCGATCTCACCACGGCCGCCCCTCCCAAGGAGATCCAGCGGCTGTTCAAGCGCACCGTCCCCGTGGGCATCGAGCACGGCACCATCGCGGTGCTCGATGCCAAGAACCAGCCGCACGAGGTCACGACGTTCCGCAAGGACATCAAGACCGACGGGCGGCACGCCGTCGTGGAGTTCGGGGTGTCCCTGATGGACGACCTGGCGCGCCGCGACTTCACGGTCAACGCCATCGCCTACCATCCGCTGCGCCACGAGTGGCGCGACCCGTTCGAAGGGGCGCAGGACCTGGAGCGCAAGCTGATCCGCTCGGTCGGTGACGCCAATTGGCGGTTCCAGGAGGACTACCTGCGCATCCTGCGGGCGCTGCGCTTCTCGGCGCGGTTCGAGTTCCGCATCCACAGCCGCACGCTCGAGGCGGCGAAAGCGAACGCGCAGGGACTCGCCCAGCTCTCGGCGGAGCGGGTGCGCGACGAGTGGTGGAAGGGGATCGCGACCGCGCACAAAGTCTCGAAGCTGGTGACGCTGTGGGTCGAGGTGGGGGCGGCGCGGATCTGGCTGCCGGAAATACGGGAG
>QHVC01000133.1 GCA_003222205.1 Gemmatimonadota bacterium
GCGGACGCGGCGGCCGGTGGCCTCCGTGACCAGGCGGCTGCGGTTGTGCGCGCGGGAGACGGTGGCGACCGAGACCCCCGCGGCGCGGGCGACATCCTTAATCGTAACCATTGGGGCGCGGGATGTAATCGGTTACATGCCCGGCAGGCTGTCAAGGCCGCCGGGAGAGCGCGCGGATCCGGTGGTGAGGACGGTCGCCGGGCTTCATGTCGTCGTTGCGGATCACGCTGATCGAGCCGTCGGGCTCGAGCACGGCGAGCAGGACGTCCCCGATGTCGGCCACGCCGTGCTCACGGAGCGCCTGCAGCAGCTCCTCGCGCCTGATGCCGGCACGCGCGCAGTGCGTGTCCAGCACGCGGCCATGGTGGATCAGCATGATGCCCTCGCCGGCCAGGAGCTTCGCGAAGCCGCGGCTCCGCAGCCGCCACCAGTCGACCACCCGATGCCAGCCGATCAGGATGCCCGCCGCGACCAATCCGCCCACGAGGCTCGTGTCGGGCCCCACCATCGCGTTCTGCACCGCGTTCGCGATGATGAGCAGCAGCACCAGGTCGAACGTGGACATCTGGCCGAGCTGGCGGGTGCCGGTCAAGCGCAGCCCGACCAGCAGGGCGAAGTAGACGATGGTCGTGCGCAACGCAACGTCGAGCAGGGTGTGCCAGGGGGCAGTCATTCCGGTTCGCGCCTAACAGTCAGACCGTCCGACAGTCCGACTGTCCGACAGGTATGCGGCCGGAGGGATTCGAACCCCCACGGGGTACCCCACGGGATCCTAAGTCCCGCGCGTCTACCAGTTCCGCCACGGCCGCGTGTCGAGGAGAATCTAACCTCCTCTAGCGGGCGCGCAGCACTCATCGATCGTCCTCGAGGTGCTGCAGCGCGCGCTCGAGGTCGTCCCGACCGGCGGCGCTGAAGTCGCCCGGCACGCCGTACTTGAGCGCCGACAGCGCGACCCCCCAGCGGACCGCGGTACCCCAGTCATCGGAGCGGAGCAGGCCGGCGATGAGCCCTGCGCTGAACGCGTCGCCGGAGCCGATGGGGTCGACGACTCCCACGTCGCAGCTGGGCCCGCGATGGATCGTGCCGTCCGCGAGGGCGATGGCGCTGCGGGTCCGGCGTCCCGATCCGGACGGCTCGCGCAGCGTCACGACCACCGCCCGACAGCCGAACCGCTCCTGCAGGGCGCGCGCCGCCACGTCTTCCCCGCCCGCGATGCCGAAGACAGCGCGCGGATCCCCCTGGTTGGTGATCAGCACGTCCACCTGACCGAGGAGCGGCTCCTGGACCGCCCGCGCGCGCTCGCCGCTCCACAGCTGCGGCCGGTAATTGAGGTCGTAGCTGACGGTCGCCCCCGCCTGTTTGGCAGCGGCGAGTGCCTCTGCGGTTGCGGCGGCGGCGGTGGTGGAGAGGGCGGGCGTGATGCCGCTCAGGTGGAACCATCGCGCGCCGGCGAGGGCGCGCGGCCAATCGATAACTCCGGGTCCGATCCGACTCATGGCCGAATCGGCGCGGTCATAGTGCACCGCCGCGGCCTCGACGAAGTACAGCCCAGCCCGCTCGCCTTGCGCCCACAGCACGTGCGAGAGATCGACGCCGGCCTCGCGCGCTCGACGGGCGATCAGCTGCCCCAGGGGAGTCTCGGGAAGGCGCGAGATCCAGCGGGCGCCAAGGCCCAACCGCGCCGCTCCGACGGCCACGTTGAGCTCGCTGCCCCCCACGTGGACGTCGCAGTGCCGGGCGTCGTCGAGCCGCTCGCCGGCGCGCGGCGACAGCCGCACCACCGCTTCCCCAAAGGTGACCAGGTCCATTAGTGGTCTGACCACTCTTGACACTTTGAGCATGACATGGTAGCTCGATATGGTCCATCACGCGACATTGGTATGACCTCTACCTCCGCTCGCCGCGAGCCCCCGACCGCCCTGGTGATCACCCACGTGCGCGGGTTGTTGCGGCGCGGCAAGCTCAGCCCCGGTCAGCAGCTGCCGCCCGAGCGCGAGCTGGCGCGCCGCATCGGCGTGAGCCGCCCCAGTGTGCGCGCGGCGCTGCGCTCGCTCGCCGCCAAGGGGCTGCTGGTGACCCGCCACGGGGCCGGGACCTTCGTCGCCGCCGGCCCGCCGATGCTCGACAGCGAGCCGCTCAGCCTGCTGGCGACCCTGCACGGCTTCACGCGCGCGGAAATGTTCGAGGCCCGGCGCACGCTCGAGGTCGGGGTCGCCGAGCTCGCCGCCGCGCGCGCCACCGGCGACGGGCTCGCCGCCATCGCCGACGCCGTGACGGGGATGTTCGCGGCCGTGGACGATCCCCAGGCCTTCCTCGTCCACGACATCCGCTTTCACCGCGCCGTCGCGGCGGCGTCCGGCAACCCGATCCTCGCCTCCCTGGTGGAGATGGTCTCGGCGCTGTTCTACGAGCAGCGCCGGCGCACCGCGCGGCGCGCCCGCCGCCTTCAGGCCACCGCGGACATGCACCACCAGATTTACCTGGCGATCCGCGGCCGCGACAGCGCCCGGGCGCAGCACCTCATGCACGAGCACCTGGTCCGCGCCGAACAGGAGCAGGAGCAGGAGACGGAGCCCGGGGGGGGAGCGTAGATGCCCTATCCGGGTCTGGACCTCGCGGGCAAGGTCGCCGTCGTCATCGGCGGCACGTCGGGCATCGGCCGGGCGTTGGCCCACGCCTTGGCGGAGGCGGGAGCGGACGTGGTCGCCACGGGGCGCCGGCCGGAGCGGGTCGCCGCAGTGGCGGGGGAGATCGAAGCGCTCGGCCGGCGATCCCTGCGTGTCAACGCCGACGTGACCGACGAGCCCTCGCTCCACGACCTGTTCCGAGCCACGCTCGGCGCGTTCGGCAAGGTAGACATCCTCGTGAACTCGGCGGGTCGCACCGCGCGCGCGCCGACGCTGGAGGTCGACGAGACCGACTGGCACGCGATCCTCGAGACCAACCTGACGGGGACGCTGCGGGCCTGCCGCATCTTCGGTCGCCACATGGTCGAGCGGCGGTTCGGCCGCATCATCAACATCGCGTCGCTGGCGTCGTTCGTGGCGCTGTACGAGGTCGCGGCGTACAACGCCAGCAAGGCGGCGGTGGCGGCGCTGACCAAGTCGCTCGCCATCGAGTGGGCGCGCTTCGGGGTCTGTGTGAACGCCCTCGCCCCGGGTGTGTTTCCGACCGCCCTCAACGCCTCCCTGCTCGAGGGCACGGAACGCGGTCGGGAGCTGCTGCTGCGCACGCCGATGCAGCGCTTCGGGCGCCTCGAGGAGCTGGCGGGGGCGATGGTATTCCTGGCCTCCGACGCGGCGAGCTATGTGACCGGGCACCTGCTTGCCGTCGACGGCGGCTTTCTGGCCAGCGGCGTGAACCAGTGACCGACGCCGCGCCGGCGGGCCGAGTCCGCTGGGTCGTCTGCGCGCTGCTGTTCGCCGCGACCACCATCAATTATGTGGATCGGCAAGTCCTCGGCATCCTGGCGCCCGACCTACAGCGCTCGCTGCACTGGAGCGAAGTCCAATACGGCTACATCGTCACGGCCTTCCAGGCGGCCTACGCCCTCGGCTTGCTGCTCGTGGGGCGGCTCATGGATCGCTTCGGATCGCGGCTCGGTTACGCCCTCGCCGTCGCGTTCTGGAGTGTCGCGGCGATGGCCCATGCGCTGGCGCGCGGCGCGCTCGGCTTCGGGGTGGCGCGCGCCGCGCTCGGTCTCGGCGAGGCGGGCAACTTCCCGGTCGCCATCAAGACCGTCGCTGAATGGTTTCCCAAGCGCGACCGGGCGTTCGCGACGGGCCTGCTCAACTCGGGCACCAACGTCGGCGCGATCGTCGCCCCCCTCGTCGTGCCGCCGCTCGCGCTGGCGTTCGGCTGGCAGTGGGCGTTCGTCGCGACCGGAGCGCTGGGGCTCGTGTGGCTCGCCTTCTGGCTCCGGGCCTATCACCCGCCGGCCTCGCACCCCCGCGTGTCGCCGGCCGAGCTGGCGTACATCCACCGCGACGCGGTGGAGTCTGGCGGGGAAATCCGCTGGGCGCAGTTGTTGCCGCACCGGCAGACGTGGGCGGTCGCCGTCGGAAAGCTGCTCACCGATCCGGTGTGGTGGTTCTATCTGTACTGGCTGCCGAAGTTTCTCAACGAGCACTACGGGCTCACGCTCGCCAAGATGGGGCTGCCGCTCGTGACCGTGTACCTGTTCTCGGATGCGGGCAGCATCGCGGGGGGGTGGCTCTCGTCGATGCTGCTGCGCCGCGCCTGGAGTGTAAACGCGGCGCGGAAGACGACGCTGCTCGTATGCGCGATCGCCGTGACCCCGATCGCCTTCGCGTCGCGGGTCACGCACCTGTGGGCCGCCGTGGGGCTCGTCGGGCTCGCCGCCGCGGCGCATCAGGGATGGTCGGCGAACATGTTCACCCTCGCCTCCGACATGTTCCCGCGCCGCGCCGTAGGATCGGTGGTGGGCATCGGCGGCATGGCCGGCGCGGTCGGCGGTATGCTGGTCGCGACGGCGACGGGTTACCTGCTGCAGCTCACCGGCAGCTACGTCCCGGTCTTCGTCGCCGCCAGCTCGGCCTACCTGATCGCGCTGCTGCTTGTCCACGGGCTGGCCCCGTCACTTCAGCCGGTCGATCTCGAGGGCGCGGCGTAGCCATGTTCGAGAACACCTTGTACCGGATCCCACAGACTGCCGGGCTGCAGCTCCTGCAGCAACGGGGTACGGGCGGCGCGCGCGAGCTCACGACCTGGCGGTTGCGGCTCGCGTCCGGGGAGCGCGCCGGCTACCACAGCCCCGAAGAAGAGACGGTGCTGGTGCTGCTGGAGGGTGCGGGGAGCATTGAAGCGGGCGGCGAGCGCTGGGGGGTTGGTCGCCGCGACGTGTTCAGCGAGCGTGCCACCGCCCTGTATGTCCCCACCGGCGTCGCCACGACCGTGACAGCCCGGACGCGGCTCGAAGCGATCTTGATCTCGACGCCGGCACTGGGCGGCGGTCGGCCCGTGCTCCTCGGGCCGGCCGCGGTCCGGGTCCAGCCCCGGGGCCGCGAGGGCTTTCGGCGCGAGGTGCACGATCTCTTCGTGGACGATCCGCACGCGCGGCGGCTCATGGTCGGCGAAACCTTCAGCCCCGCGGGACACTGGAGCAGCTACCCCCCGCACAAACACGACGGCGGCGACGGCGAGCCGAGGCTTGAGGAGGTCTACTACTTCCGCGTCGATCCGCCGCACGGGTTCGCCGTGCAGGTGCTGTATGCGGCCGGCGGTGCCGGCGGCGAAGCGGTCGCGCACGTGGTGCGCGATGGCGATGCCGTGCTACTCCCGTCCGGGTATCACCCGGTCGCTGCGGCCCCCGGGTACCGGTTGTATTACCTCTGGGCGCTCGCGGGGGAGGTGCGGCGTCTGGTCGTCCACGAGGATCCTCAGCACGCTTGGGTCCATCACGCAGCGGGAGCGCCATGAAGATCACGGACGCGCGCGTCATCGTTTGCAGTCCGGGGCGGAACTTCGTGACCTTGAAGCTCGTGACCGAGGACGGCGTCTCCGGCCTCGGGGATGCGACGGTGAACGGCCGCGAGCTCGCCGTGGCGAGCTACCTCACCGACCACGTCGTCCCGCTGCTTATCGGCCGCGACGCGCGGCGCATCGAGGACACGTGGCAGTACCTCTACAAGGGCGCCTACTGGCGACGCGGGCCGATCACCATGGCGGCGATCGGGGCCGTGGACACGGCGCTGTGGGACATCCGTGGCAAGTCGCTCGATACGCCGGTCTATCAGCTGCTCGGCGGCGCCTCGCGCGACGCGGTGCTGGTCTACGGCCACGCCAACGGCGCGACCATCGAAGAGACGGTGGCGGCCGTCGCCCGGTACGTGAAGCTCGG
>QHVC01000029.1 GCA_003222205.1 Gemmatimonadota bacterium
GGATCATGGAGATCGCCGTCGTGGAGGTGCAGAGACGGGCCGTGCGGCCTGCCTTCGAAACGCTGGTGGATCCCCAGGGCCCCGTGTCCCCGTTCGCCGCCCAGCTGACGGGCATCACCAGGGCGGCGCTGCGCGGGGCGCCCACCTTCGCACGCATCGCCGACGGCCTGGTGAGCGCCCTGGCGGGCGCCGTGTTCGTGGCCCACAACGCGCGCTTCGACTGGATGTTTCTCTCCGCCGAGCTGGAGCGCGACCGGGGCGTGCTGCTCCAGGGGCCGCGGCTGTGCACGCTGCGGCTCTCGCGGCGCCTCGTGAAAGACGTCGCGGGACGCCGCCTCGACCGCCTCACCGATTACTTCGGCATCCCGAACCGCGCCCGTCACCGCGCGGGAGGCGACGCGGAAGCGACGGCGCAGCTCCTGGTGCGCCTGTTGGACCTGGCCAAGGAGCGAGGCGCGGTGACGCTGGGGGACCTGGGGCGATTGCGGAATGCGGAATGCGGAGTGCGGAATTCCAAGGGTAGCGTCGTGCCGCGCGCGACCCTGCATTGCAATTCCGCGTTCCGCATTCCGCACTCCGCACTCTGAGCATGACCCCTACCACCTTCACGGTCGGCCGGTTGCGCTGCCACGCCCTCGAGGGCGGTCGCCAGCATCTCGACGGCGGCGCGATGTTCGGGGTCGTTCCCAAGCCGCTGTGGGAGCGGCGCATCGCGCCCGACGGGCGCAACCGCATCCCCCTCGCCCTGCGTTGCGTGCTGATCGAGCACGACGCCGGGCTGGTGCTCGTCGATACCGGACTGGGCAACAAGGAAGACGAGAAGTTCCGGGATATCTACGGCGTCGACAACGCGGGGCGGAGCGGCCCCACCCGGCTCGAGGACGCGCTCGCCGCGCTGGGCCACGGGCCCGGCGACGTGCGCTGGGTGATCAACACACACCTTCATTTCGACCACGCGGGCGGCAACACGTTTCGCGACGGGGCCGGGGCGGTGCGGCCGAGCTTCCCCGCGGCGACGTACGTCGTCCAGAAGCGCGAGCTCGAGTTCGCGCGGCACACCAACGAGCGCACCGCGGCGAGCTACCTGCGGCACAACTTCGATCCCATCACGTTCCGGCTGATCGACGGGGAGACGGAGGTGCTACCGGGGATCCATTGCCTCCCCACGCCGGGCCACGTGCCGTTCCACCAGTCGGTGCTGGTCGAGAGCGGAGGGGAGCGAGCGTGCTTCCTGGCGGACCTCGTCCCGACGTCCGCGCACCTGCCGCTGCCGTGGATCATGGGCTATGACTTGGAGCCCCTGGTGACGCTGGAGAGCAAACGGCGGCTGTACGCGCGGGCGGAAGCCGAGGGGTGGCTGCTGTGGTTCGAGCACGACCCGGAGGTGATCGCGGGCCGGCTGGGGCGTGAGGGCAAAGCGTTCGGCCTTGTGGACCCTGTTCGGCTCGGCTAACTTGGCGTCCACAAAGAGGGTAAGCGGGCGCGTCGCGCGCCTCACCCCATCGCCGCCCCGACGGGCGCGCGTCAGGGTTCCGAAAGGCAAGGTTGTCCGTTCACGGTTCTCGGTCGTCGGTACCACCGAAAACCGCCGACCGGTGACCGATGACCACTTTCGCGGATCCTGGGTCTCTCGGGGTCCGCGGTTTCGTTTTCACTGGACAGGAGGAGCCCCGCTCTGGTAATCGAGAACAACAAAACCCAACGGATCCGGGTGAACAAGCAGATCCGCATCAGCCCGGTCCGGGTGATCGCGAACGACGGTGAGCAGCTGGGCGTGCTGCCGATCGACGAGGCCCTCGCGGCCGCACAGGCGCGCGGGCTCGATCTGGTGGAGGTGGCGCCGTTGGCCCGCCCGCCCGTCGTCAAGATCATGGATTACGGAAAGTTCAAGTTCGAGCAGGCGAAGGCGGCGCGGGCGGCGAAGAAGAAGCAGCACGTGATCCATCTCAAGGAGGTCAAGTACCGCCCCGGGATCGACGATCACGACTTCGCGTTCAAGACGCGGCACGCGCGGGAGTTTCTCCAGGACGGCAACAAGGTGAAGGTGACGATGATGTACCGCGGCCGGCAGATGGCCCACATCGAGCTGGGCCGGGGGGTGCTGGACCGCGTGGCGGAGGAGTTGAAGGACATCAGCAAGGTGGAGCAGGAGGCCAAGCTCGAAGGCCGCAACATGTCGATGGTGCTGGCGCCGAAATAGAGGACGCAATGCCCAAATTCAAATCGAAGCGTGCGCTCCGGAAGCGGGTGCGGCTGACCGGGTCGGGCCGGTTGCGCCGCCACCGGGCGTACAAGAGCCACATCCTGACGAAGAAGCACCCCAAGCGGAAGCGGCACCTGCGCAAAGCGGCGCTGGTGGCGCGGGCCGACGAGGTGCGCTTGAAGCGCCTGCTACAGGCGTAGGAGATCGGTCATGCCCCGCGTCAAGAGCAACGTCGTGCGCCTCAAGCGCAAGAAGAAGGTGATGAAGCTCGCCAAGGGCTACTTCGGCGGGCGCAGCAAGCTGTGGAAGGCGGCGAAGGAATCGGTCGAGCGGGCGGCGAAGTACGCCTACCGCGACCGCCGCCGCAAGAAAGGCGAGTTCCGGCGGCTGTGGATCATCCGCATCAACGCCGCGGCGCGCCTGCACGAGCTCTCCTACAACCGCCTCATGAACGGGCTGCGCAAGGCCGGCGTCGAGATCAACCGCAAGGTCCTCGCCGACCTCGCGGTCCACGACCCGACCGCGTTCGGGCAGCTGGCGGAGGTCGCCAAGAAGGCGCTCTGACCATGAGCGACCTCCTGGCAGCCCTGAACGCGCTGCGGGAGCGTCTCACCGAGGTTCCGCAGGCGGATGAACGCCGGCTCCGGGAGCTCAAGACCGAGATCCTGGGCCGCAAGGCCGGCGCGCTCACCCATATCCTCGCCGCCGTGCCGAGCCTTGAGCCGAAGGACCGCAAGGCCGTGGGCGGCGTCGCGAACGCCCTGAAGCGCGATTTCGAGACGGCGTTCGCCGCGCGCGAGCGCGAGCTCAAGCGCGCCTCCGTCGCCGCCGGGGATCTGGACCTGACCATGCCGGGCCGCGCCGGCTGGCAGGGCGGCCTGCATCTGGTCACCCAGGTCGTGGACGAGATCTGTGAGATCTTCCGCGAGCTGGGGTTCACGCGCGCCGTGGGCCCCGAAGCCGAGTCCGAGCGCAATAATTTTTACGCGCTCAACTTCCCGCACGATCACCCGGCGCTCGACGCCCAGGATTCCTTTTATGTGGGCGACGGCGTCGTGCTGCGCACGCACACCTCCCCCGTGCAGATCCGCACGCTCGAGGCCTACCCGCCGCCGATCCGGGTCGTGATCCCCGGCCAGGTCTACCGCCGCGACCCGTTCGATCCTTCGCACTCGCCGGTGTTCGAGCAGATCGAGGGTCTCGTCGTCGACGAGGGGGTGACGTTCGTCGACCTCAAGGCAGCACTCACGGCGTTCGCGCGCCGCTTCTTCACGTCCGATACCACCGTGCGCTTCCGACCGTCCTACTTCCCGTTCACCGAGCCGTCGGCGGAAATGGACGTGCGCTGTCAGATCTGCAAGGGCAGCGGCTGTCCCACGTGCAAGCAGTCGGGATGGATGGAGATCCTCGGGTCGGGGATGGTGCACCCGGCCGTCCTCGACAATTGCGGCGTCGACAGCGAGCGCTACACCGGGTATGCGTTCGGCATGGGGCCCGAGCGCATCGCCATGAACCGCTACGGGGTCTCCGACATCCGGCTGTTCTGGGAAGACGACGTGCGGTTTCTCTCCCAGTTCGCGAGGCCGCATCGGTGATCGTCTCGCGGCGGTGGCTCGAGGCGTTGTTGGGGCGCTCCTTGGTGGCGCGCGAGGTCGCCGAACGCCTGACGATGACGTGCGCGGCGGTGGAGGCCGTCGTGCCGGTGCACCAGGACCTGGGAGACGTACTCGTCGGCCAGGTGCTCGAGACGAAGCCACACCCCAACGCTGACCGCCTGACGCTGTGCCTCGTCGACGCCGGCGGGGTCGGCGGGCCGCTCGAGGTGGTGTGCGGCGCGCCCAACGTGCAGGCGGGCAGGAAATACCCCTTCGCCCCCGTAGGCGCCACGCTCCCGGGCGGGGTCAAGCTCGAGCGCCGCAAGATTCGTGGCGTCGAGTCCAACGGGATGCTGTTGTCGGCGCGCGAGCTCGGCTTGGGTCCGGATCACGCCGGCATCCTCGAGTTGGACACCCCGGCTGCCCCCGGCACGCGCTTTCTCGATGCGGTGCCCGTCGCCGACGATCAGCTCGTCCTTGACGTGCCCGCCAACCGACCCGACCTGCTGTGCCACAAGGGCGTGGCGCGCGAGGTCGCCGCCGTGCTGGGCGGGACGGTGAAGCTGCCCGAGATCCCGGGCGGTAAGGCGGTCGGGCGGTCGGGCGGACCGTCCGACCGTCCGGCTGTCCGACAGTCCGACAGAGGCGTAGTCGACGGCGTCGAGATCCGTCTCGAGGACCCGGAGGGCTGTCCGCGTTACATCGCGGCGGTGATCCGCGGCGTGCGAGTCGGGAAAAGCCCCGAGTGGCTGGCGGCGCGGCTCGCCGCGGTCGGCCAGCGCGCGATCAACAACGTGGTGGACGCGACGAACTACGTCCTCTTCGAGCTGAACCAACCGCTCCATGCATTCGACCTCGCCCGCCTGCGCGGACCCGCCGTCGTGATCCGGCGCGCCAAGTCCAACGAGCCCATCACCACGCTCGACGGAGTCGCCCGGAAGCTGACGGCGGAGATGACCGCGATCTGCGACGCCGAGCGGCCCACGATCGTCGCGGGCGTGATGGGCAGCGCCGAGTCCGAGGTGAGCGAGAAGACTACCGATCTGGTGCTCGAGTGCGCCTACTTCCAACCTACCCGCATCCGGCGCACGCGCCGCGCGCTCGGCCTCACCAGCGAGTCCAGCTACCGGTTCGAACGTGGGATCGATCTCCTCGGTATGCCCGATGCGATGCGCCGCGCGATCGACCTCATCGTCGCGGTGGCGGGCGGGGAGTTGCGAGAGGCACCTCTCGACCTGTGGCCGAAGCCCGAGCAGTCCCGGAGCGTGTTCTTGCGGCCGGCACGCGTCAGCCACCTGCTCGGCGTCGAGGTCCCGCGCGGCGACATCGAGCGTGTCCTCTCGGCGATCGGTTTCGTCGCGGCGCCCAAGGATGAGCGTCTCGCGGTACAGGTGCCCGGCTGGCGGCCCGATGTGACGCGCGAAGCGGACCTCATCGAGGAGGTGGCTCGGCTGCGCGGGTACGACGTCCTGCCGGATGACCTTCGTCCCTACCGGCCCGGCACGGTTCCCGACGCCCCAGCCCTGCGCGCACGGTCGCGCGTACGGGACCAGCTGGTTCGGGCCGGGATGCTGGAGGCGCGGACCCTGCCGCTGGGAGCGCCCGACGGGCCCGACGCCGTCGAGATCCGCAACCCGCTCTCGGCCGAGCACGCGCACCTCCGCGCCCGGCTGCTCCCCGGCTTGGTACGACGGGTCGAATACAACTGGGCCGGCACGGTTCGGGACCTACGGCTCTTCGAGGTCGGGACAGTCTTCAAGCGGGGCAAGGGGGCGCCCGAAGAGTGGACCTCCGTGGCCGGCGTCTTGACCGGGGCGCAGCGGCCGCTGCACTGGTCTGCGAAAGTACCTGATATGGACTTATGGGACCTCAAGTATCACTTTGAGTTAGCGGTTCAGGTGGCCTCCCCGGGAGCGCTCGTGCAGCCGCTGCCGACCGGGGTTGGGTGGCAGGCTGTGGTGGGTGAGCAGCGCGTCGGCTGGGCGGGGCCGCTGGAAGCAGACGCCCCGCGGTGGGCGGGGGCGCTGTTTGGCTTCGAGGTGCGCCTGAGCGAGGTCGCGCCGGCGCGGCCCGCGTACCGGCCCTTGCCCGCAACGCCGTCCGTCGTGCGGGACGTGGCGCTGGTGCTGCCGGGAGGGGTCACGGCGGCGGCCGTTGGGGAAGCGTTGCGCCGCGCCGGGGGGACGCTGCTCGAGAGTTTGGAAGTGTTCGACGAGTACCGCGGTCCGAAACTCAAGGGGGGCGAGCGCGGGGTCGCGTGGCGGCTGACGTTCCGCGACCCGGCGCGCACGTTGCGCGAGGCCGAGGTCGATCAGGTGATCATGACGGCGCTGAAGGCGCTGGAGGAAGAGCTTGACGTTCGGCGGCGAGAGAGCTGAGGTGCAGGCGCTCGAGCAGTTGGAGGCGGTCGTCCACAGCATCGCGGACGAGCTGGCCGCCTGGCGCACGCGCGCCCTCAAGACGGAGTCCGAGCTGCGCGAGTTGTCGGGACGAGGGAGCGGCGTCGCGCGCGTGGATCCGGAGACGCGCGGCCGACTCGCCGAGCTCGAAGTCGAGAACAAGCAGCTGCGCCTCAAAGTGGAGGCGGCGCGTTCGCGGGTGCACAGCTTGCTCGGCCGGCTCACGTTTCTCGAAGAGCAGGCCCGCGAGGCGTCGGGCAACGGCGGAGGGGGCGGCCGGTGAGCACGAAGAAGCACGCCGTCAAGGTGATGATCGGCGGCGAGGAGTACACGGTGCGCTCTGACCTGCCGCCGGAGTACACGCGCGAGGTGGCGGGTTTCGTGGATCAGGCGTTGAAGAAGGTGCTCAGCCAGGGTCCGATCGTGGAGACCCACAAGGCGGCGATCCTGGCGGCCCTGGACATCACCAACGAGCTGTTCCAGGCGCGCAAGAGCGAACGGGAAGTCGCGGCACGGCTGGCGACGCTGGCCGACGATCTGGCGAAGCTGCTGCCGCCGGGGAAAAGAAAGGTGCTCGGTTCTCAGTCTTCGGTGGTCGGTGTACCGACGACCGATAACCGATAACCGACCACCGACGACGATAAGCGCGACGCATGACTGCGCGTCGCATGCTGGAGATAGATCGCTATGCCCCACTGGCTCAGCCTCATTGCGGCCGTTCTCGCTGGCGCGCTTGCCGCGGGGACGGCCATCTTCATCGTGGGCCGACGGCTCTGGCGGCGGGCGGCGGCGGCGGCGACGCGGGAAGGCGAGCGGTTGCTCGAGGAGGCACGCCAGCGCCTCACGCTCGCCGCCAAGGAAGAGCTCATCCAGGCCCGCGAGTCGCTGGAACGCGACCTCTCCCACCGACGCGTGGATCTCGACAAGCGCGAGGCCGCCCTCGAGCAGGGCGCGGCCGCCCACGAGGAGCGCGCCCGGGGGTTGCAGGACCGCGACCAGCGCCTCCAGGACCGGGAGCGGGTGATCGCCGGGCAGGAGCAGGAGGTGCGCACACGGCTCGAGCGGATCGCCGGCCTGAGCGCGCAGGAGGCGAAGGAAGAATTGATGCGCCGGCTCGAGGAAGAGGCGCGCAGCGAGGCGGCGGCGACGCTGCGGGACATCCGCGAGCAGGCCCGCAAGAACTCCGAGCGCGAAGCCAAGAAAATCGTGGCGCTCGCGATTCAGCGCATCGCCGTCGAGCACACGGCCGAATCCACGGTCGCGGCGGTCGCCCTGCCGAGCGACGACATGAAAGGCCGCATCATCGGTCGCGAGGGACGCAACATCCGGGCGTTCGAAGCCGCCACCGGCGTCGATGTGATCATCGACGACACGCCGGACACCGTCGTGGTCTCGTGCTTCGATCCCGTACGCCGCGCCGTCGGGAAAATCGCTCTGGAGCGCCTCATCGCCGACGGGCGCATCCATCCGGGCCGGATCGAGGAGATCGTCCACAAGGTCCAGGAGGAGATCGAGACGGGCATCGTCGAGGCCGGCGAGGCGGCGATCTATGAGACCGGCATCCGCGGGATGCACCCGGAGCTGGTCCGGCTGGTAGGCCGCATGAAGTACCGCACCTCATACGGACAGAACATCCTGGAGCACTCGAAGGAAGTGGCGTGGCTCGCGGGGATGATGGCGGGCGAGCTGCGGCTCGACACCCAGCTGGCCAAACGCGGCGGCTTGCTGCACGACGTCGGGAAGGTGCTCACGCACGAGCACGACGGCACGCACGTCCAGCTCGGCATCGAAATGGCGACGAAATACGGGGAGCACCCCATCGTCATCAACTGCATCGCGGCGCACCACGACGACGTGCCGCACGGCTCGCCGATCAGCGTGATCGTCCAGGCCGCGGACGCGGTGTCGGGAGCCCGCCCCGGCGCGCGGCGCGAGGCGTTCGAGACCTACATGAAGCGCATGTCGGACCTGGAGCGCATCGCCGGGGAGTTCCCCGGGGTCGAAAAAGTGTTCGCGATCCAGGCGGGGCGGGAGGTCCGCGTGGTCGTCTCGCCCAGCGCGATCGACGACGGCGCGGCCACCGATCTCGCCGAGCGCATCGCCCGCCGCATCGAGCAGGACGTGCAGTATCCGGGGCAGATCAAGGTGGTGGTGGTCCGCGAAACGCGGGCGGTGAACGTTGCCAAGTAGCGCCAAACTCATCGACGGCACGGCAATCGCCCGGGAGATGCGGGCCGAGCTCGCGTCGGAGCTCGAGCGGCTCAAGGCCCGTGGCGTCACCCCGGGGCTGGCCGTCGTCCTGGTGGGGGACAACCCCGCCTCCCAGGTGTACGTCCGCATGAAGGGGAGGGCCTGCGGCGAGGCGGGCCTGCACCACGAAACCATCCGGCTGCCCAAGCAGGCGACCGAGGCGGAGCTGCTTGCGGTCATCGATCGCCTCAACGGCGACCCCAGGATCCACGGCATGCTGGTGCAGCTGCCGCTCCCCCAGCACATCGACGAGCACCGGGTGTTGCTGCGTGTCGACCCGGGCAAGGACGTGGACGGGTTCCACCCCTCGAACGTGGGCAAGGTGTCCATCGGCGACCCGACCGGCTTCCGCCCGGCGACGCCCTACGGCGTGCAGCAGCTGCTGCTGCGCAGCGGCGTGGACCCGACGGGCCAGCACGCCGTGATCGTGGGCCGCTCCAACATCGTGGGACGGCCGATGGCGGCGTTGCTGCTGCAGAACGGGCCCGGCGGCAATGCCACAGTGACGGTCTGTCACTCGCGGACCCGCAGCATCGGTGCGATCACGTGCCAGGCCGACATCCTCATCGTCGCCATCGGCAAGCCGCAGTTCGTCACCGGCGACATGGTCAAGCCGGGCGCCGTCGTCATCGACGTCGGTGTGAACCGGGTGGACGACCCCTCGCTCAAATCGGGCTACCGCCTCGTGGGGGACGTGCACTTCGAGCAGGCCCGCCGGGTCGCGGCCGCGATCACGCCGGTGCCCGGGGGCGTCGGGCCGATGACGATCACCATGCTGCTCTACAACACCGTCCAGGCGGCGCGGCAATGGGGCGACCGCTAGACCTGTTCGCCGCGGCGTCCCCCGAGGGCGCTTGGACCGTGAGCCAGGTGACGCGACGCGCGCGCGCCGTCGTCGAGGCCGGCCTGCCGCCGCTGTGGGTTCGCGGCGAGGTGAGCGGCTTCAAGGCGTGGCAGAGCGGCCACTGGTACTTCGCGCTGCGCGACAAGGCGGCCCAGCTGCGCTGCGTGATGTTCGGGCGCGACAACCGGCGGCTCCCCGCGCCCCCGAGCGAAGGGATGCAGGTGTTCGCCTTCGGCCAGCCGACGGTGTGGGACGAAAAGGGAGAGTTCCGGCTTACCGTATACGAGCTGCTCTCGACCGAAGAGGGCGGCCTCTGGAAGCTGGCGTTCGAGAAGGCGAAGGCGGCGCTGGCGCGCGACGGGTTGCTCGAGCCGGGGCGCAAGCGCCACCTCCCGCCCTACCCGCGGCGCATCGCGGTGATCACGAGTCCCGACGGGGCCGCGCTCAAGGACATCATCGCGGTGGTGGGCCGGCGCTGGCCGATCGCCGAGGTGATCGTGCTGCCGGCCCAGGTGCAGGGTGCAGGGGCCGAGGACGAGCTGTGCGCGGCGCTGGCGTCGTTGCGGCGCCTCGCGGTGGACGTGGCGATCGTCGGCCGCGGGGGCGGCTCGAAGGAAGACCTCTGGACCTTCAACCGCGAGCGCGTCGCGCGGGCCGTGGCCGCCTCCGCCGTGCCGGTGATCTCCGCGGTGGGACACGAGACGGACGTCACGCTGTGTGACCTCGTCGCCGACTGGCGCGCGCCCACGCCGTCCGCCGCCGCCGAAGCGGCGACGCCGGACCAGGCCGACGTCCGCGCTGCGCTCGAACAGTTGGGCGGGCGCCTGGCGCGCGGCCTTACGACTCGCGCCCAGCGCGCCGGGGACCTGCTGGCGCGCAGCCAGGACCGCCTCGTGGGCGCGCTGAGCCACCGCCTCGAACGCCTCGCCGACCGGCTCGCCGCCCATGGGGCCCACCTCGACGCGTTGAGCCCGCTCAAGATCCTTGGTCGGGGCTATGCCGTGGCCCGCGACGTCCGTGGCGACGTGCTGCGGCGCGTCGCGCAGTTCGCTCCCGGGCTGGCCTTCCGCTTGCGCGTGAGCGACGGCGAGGTGCCGGCGCGCACGGAGCCGTCGTGACACCCCCCCCTCCGGTCGCGCCCGACCCCCAGGACCTGGCTGCCCAGCTCGAGCGGCTGGAGCAGATTGTGCGCCGCCTCGAGGCGCCGGAGTTGGATCTCGACGAGGCCTTGAAGCTGTTCGAGGAGGGCGTGGAGCGCCTGCGGGCGGCGCGGGAACGGCTGGCCCAGGCCGAGCTGAAGGTCAAGAAGGTCCTTGAGCACCTCGACCGCTGAGCGGGGGGTGGAGGCCTACCTGGCCGCCGCCCGCAGCCGCGTCGATGCGGTGCTCGAGCGCTGGGGGGCTCGCGCCACTACCCTGTTCGACGCGCCGGTCGCCGCCGCCGTCCGCTACGCACTGCTCAGCGAGGGTAAGCGCCTGCGGCCCACGCTCGTGTTCGCCGCCTACGAGGCGCTGGGGGGCGGCAACGGCGCCATCGCCGAACTGGGTGCCGCGGTCGAGGTGGTGCACGCCTATTCGCTCGTGCACGACGACCTCCCCTCCATGGACAACGACGATCTGCGGCGCGGCCGGCCCACGGTGCATCGCGCCTTCGACGTTCCCACGGCGACCCGCGCCGGTTTCCAGATGGTCGGGCTCGCGGCGCGGGCGCTGGCGGATGGATGCGAGGCGCTCGGGCTGGAACCGTCCCGCCGCCGGGCCGTCGCGCTGGAGCTGTTCCGGGCCGCCGGCGCGGGCGGCATGATCGGCGGGCAGGTGCTGGATTTGGAAGGCGAGCGGCGGCGCCTGCCGGTCGACGGCCTCTACGACGTGCACCGGCGCAAGACCGGCGCGCTCATCGCCGCCGCCTGTGTGATCGGGGGGTTGGCTGCCGGTGAGTCGGCCCCGCCGGCGCACGTCGGCGCGCTGCGGGCCTACGGCGAAGCGATCGGCCTGGCGTTCCAGATCGCCGACGACGTCCTCGACGCGACGGGCACCTCCGCGCAGTTGGGGAAGACCGCCGGGCGCGACGCGGCACTGGCCAAGTCCACCTTCGTCACGCTCCTGGGGGTAGGGGCCGCGCGGGCCGAGGCGGAGCGCCGTGCGGCCCAGGCGGTAGACCACCTGCGGGATGCGGGGTTAGCTTCCCCGGTGCTGGTGGCACTGGCCCATTACATCGTGACGCGACCGAACTGATGCCCCTGCTCGATTCCATCCGCGGTCCCGAAGACGTCAAGCGGCTCCCCGCGGAGCAGCTCCCCGTGCTCGCTGCCGAAGTGCGGCAGCGGCTCATCGACGTCGTCTCCCAGACCGGCGGCCACATCGGCGCGGGGCTCGGCGTGGTCGAGCTCACGATCGCGCTGCTGCACGTCTTCGACTCGCCGCGCGACCGCATCGTCTGGGACGTGGGGCACCAGGGCTACCCGTGGAAGATCCTCACGGGACGCAACGCCGAGTTGCCGACGTTGCGCCAGCGGGGCGGTCTGAGCGGGTTCCTGCGGCGCACCGAGAGCCCCCATGACCACTTCGGCGCGGGCCACGCCGGGACGGGGCTGTCCGCGGCGCTGGGGATGGCGACGGCCCGCGATCTGAAGGGGGAGGAGTTCAAGGTCGTCGCCGTCGTCGGCGATGGGGCGCTGACGTGCGGGTTGCCGTACGAGGCGATGAACAACGCGGGGAACTCCGGTCGCGATCTCATCATGATCCTCAACGACAACGGGATGTCGATCGCCCCCAACGTCGGCGCCATCAACAAGTACCTCGGATCGATTATCGCGAGCCCGATCACCAACCGCATCCGCGAGCGGGTCAAGGCGATGATCGAGAAAGCGTCGCACCTCGTCGGGGGGCCGCGCCTGGTCGAGTTCGCCAAGACGATCGAGGAGAGCATCAAGAATCTGTGGTCGCCGGGGATGCTGTTCGAAGAGCTGGGCTTCCGCTACTTCGGCCCTATCCCGGGCCACGACATCCCCCGGATGGTGGACGCGCTGAAGCTGGTGTCGACGCTCAAGGGGCCGCGCGTCGTCCACGTGATCACCGAGAAGGGGAAGGGGTTCCCGCTCCCCGAGCCCGATCTCGAGAAGTACCACGCGCGGGCGCCCTACGATCCCGTCACCGGCAAGCTCAAACCCGTCAATCCGGGGCCGCCGCAGTGGACCAAGGTGTTCGGCGAGGCCATCACACAGCTCGCGGCCGAGCATCCCGACTTCGTGACGATCACGGCGGCGATGCCGTCGGGGACGGGCACGAACATCTTCCAGAAGAAATGGCCGGGCCGCTTCTTCGACGTCGGCATTGCCGAAGCCCATGCGACCACGTTCGCGGGCGGGCTTGCCACGCAGGGCGTCCGGCCCATCGTGGCGATCTATTCGACGTTTCTGCAGCGCGCGTACGACAGCATCATCCACGACGTCGCGATTCAGAAGCTGCCCGTCATCTTCTGCATGGACCGGGCGGGACTGGTCGGCGAGGACGGGCAGACGCACATGGGGCTGTTCGACATCGCCTATCTGCTCGCGGTGCCGCACATGACGGTGACGGCGCCGAAGGACGGGGCCGAGCTGATCGGGCTGTTGCGCTGCGCGCTCCGGCACACCGACGGGCCGTTCTCGCTGCGCTATCCCCGGGACAAGGCGCCCGGCGAGGCGCCGCCGGCCGCCGAGGTCGCGGCCGTGCCGTACGGCACCTGGGAGATGCTGCGGAAGGGCAAGGACTGCGCCATCCTCGCCGTCGGCGTGATGTGCCAACCGGCCCTGGGCGCCGCCGAGTTGCTCGCCGCGGACGGGATGGACGTGGCCGTCGTGAACTGCCGTTTCCTCAAGCCGATGGACCGCGCCGTCCTCGACGCGCTGGTTCGCGATCACCGCCTCCTCGTCACGGTCGAAGACGGCACCGTGGTAAACGGTTTCGGGGCTGCTGTTGCCGCGGTCACGCAGACTACGGCGCCCGAGGTGCGGGTCGTGACGCTCGGCGTTCCGGACCGCACGTTCGAGCACGCCCCGCGGGCCCAGCAGCTCGAGGAGGTGGGGCTCACCGCGCAGGGGATCGCGGCGCGGATCCGCGCTCTCGCCGCCGAGGAGAGCCTCTCGGCGCGATGAACCTCGGGGTCGTCGGGAATCCCAGATACCGCGACCTCGGCGCTCTCCTGGCCCACCTCGCCGAGGCCGCGCCCCGGTTGGGGATCGCGCTGTTCAGTGAAGAGGGTCTCCTGCCGCTGTGGCCCGAGCCCAAACCGGCGCGCTTGAACGCCGCGACGGCGCTCGACTGCCTGCTCACCCTCGGCGGCGACGGGACACTGCTGCGCGGGGCGCGGACCCTGAACGGTTCCAACGTCCCCCTGCTTGGCGTCAACCTCGGGCGCGTCGGGTTCCTCACCACCGCGTCGACGCAGAACTTCGACTGGGCGCTCGACGCGCTGGTGCGCCGCGCCTACGCCACCGAACCCCGGCTCGCCCTGCTCCCCAGCATCGTCAACAAGCAGGGACAGGCCCGCACCGAGCCGCTGGTTCTGAACGACGTCGTCGTCCACAAGGGCGGCGTCGCCCGCGTCGTCCGGCTGCGGGTCGCGGTAGACGGCGACGACGTCGGCCAGTACAGCGCCGACGGGATCATCATCTCCACGCCGACCGGCTCGACCGCCTACTCGCTCTCGGCGGGCGGACCGATCGTCGTCCCCGGCGTGGATGCGATCGTGCTCACGGCGATCTGCCCCCACACGCTCGCCGTCCGGCCCTTGGTGCTGCCCTCCGCCGTCACGGTCTCGATCGAGCCGATCCCGCCGTGGCCCGAAGAGGTGCTGTTGTCGTTCGACGGCCAGGTCGGCACCACGATCCAGCCGGGCGAGCGTCTACTGGTGCGGCGCGCCGAGCGCCCCGTGCTCCTCATCCGACTCGGCCCGGAAGGCTTCTTCGCGCGCATGCGCAAGAAGCTCCAGTGGGGCGACCTCTCCGACCGGGAGCGGAAGTAGTGCTCACCGAGCTGCGCGTCCGCGACCTCGCCGTGATCGCGGACGTGACGCTCCCCCTCCAGCCCGGCTTCAACGTCCTGACCGGCGAGACTGGCGCGGGGAAATCCATGCTCGTCGATGCCCTCGCGCTGCTGCTCGGCGAGCGCGCGTCGTCCGACGTGGTACGACCCGGGGCTACAAAGGCAGTCGTGGAGGGAGTTTTCGAATTGACCCCTGCCGCCCTTGACCGCCTTCTACCGTCTCTTACCGCCCTGGGGGTGGAGGGGTCGGATGGCGTGCTGGTCGTGAAGCGCGAAGTCCACGGGGAAGGGAAATCCCGCGCCTGGGTGAACGGCAGCCCGACGACGGTCGGCGTGCTCGCCCAGCTGGGCGCCTTGCTCGTGGACCTGCACGGCCAGCACGAGACGCAATCCCTGCTGCGCGCGGATGCCCAACGGGACATCCTCGATGCCTACGCCGCCGCGACGGTGGAAGCGGTGGCGGTCCGCGACGCGGGTGAGCGCCTGCGCGCCCTGGAGCGGCGCGAGACCGACCTTCACGACCGCCAGGAAGAGGTGCGCCGCAAGGCCGACTACCTGCGCCACGTCGTGGAGGAAATCACCCGCGCTGCTCCGAAGCCCGGTGAGGACGCAGCACTCGACATCGAGGCCAAGCGCCTGACCCACGCCGACGAGTTGGGCCGCTTGAGCAAGGAGATGGAGCAGACGCTCGAAGCGGCCGGCTTCGCGCGGGCGGGGAAGCTGCTGGGGAGTTTGCAGCGGCTCGACGCTTCGGTTGCGAAGTGGCGCGAGCTGCTGGATGCCATCTTCGCGAACGTCGCCGAGCTCACGACGGCCGTGCGGGACTACGCCGCCGAGATCGAGGCGGATCCCGGCCGTCTCGCGGCGGTGGAGCAGCGCCGCGACCTCCTGTACCGGCTGCAACAGAAGTACGGGCCCTCGCTCCCCGACGTGCTTGCCACCCGCGATGCCTCGGCGAAAGAGCTCGAGCTCCTCGACACCGCCGATCTCGATCTGCGCTCCCTCGCGGAGGAGCGCGCGACCGCGGCCCGCGACTTCGAGCGCGCGTGCGCGGCGCTCACGGCCAAGCGCCAGACCGGGGCGCGGCACCTGGAGCAGGCAGTTCACGAGCTGCTCCCGGCGTTGGGGATGCCCGAGGGTCGGTTCGCGGTCCGGATCATACCGCGCACAACGCACCCCGCACAGGGTGCCGAAGCCATCGTCTTCGAAATCCAGCTCAACGTCGGCCTCGATCCGCGCCCTCTGGCGCGCGTGGCCTCGGGAGGCGAGCTGTCCAGGCTGATGCTGGCGCTCAAGGTCGTCCTGGCATCGCACGACGCGGTGCCCACGCTCGTGTTCGACGAGGTGGATCAGGGCATCGGCGGAGAGGTCGGCGCGCGCGTGGGAGAAGCGCTGGCGGCGGTCGCGAGTCGGCCCGGCCGGCAAGTCTTGGTGATCACGCACCTGCCGCAGATCGCGGCCTCGGCGGATCACCAGCTCGTCGTGGCGAAGGGGGCGAAAGGCGGTGTGGCGACGAGCGACGTTCAGGTGGTGAGCGGCGAGCCTCGCACCCGCGAGCTGGCGCGCATGCTCGGCGACCCGGACATGGCCACGGCCGTCCGGCACGCCGAGGAGCTGCTCAAAAGAGCTTCCGGGATACCCGCATCACCAGGCGGAACACCGTCGCCGCCGGCACGACGCTCCCCCGCCCGCTGACGGTCTGCTCGATCGACAACCCGCTCTCAAACACCGGCCCGAGGTAGCTCATCGCCCAACCGAGCCGCAGGCGGCGCTCGGCCGTGCCCGCTTCCAGGACGCTGGGGGACACGGGAACGCCGAGGCGCGCCGCCACCGCAGACGAATCCTGCGGGCTCAGGAACGCGTAGCGGTCCCGCGCCCGCGTGTAATAGCTCGCCGTCATCCCCGCCGCGAAGAACCGGCTGAGCCGCAGCAGCGGGGCGACATCCACCTGCAGGTAGTCGCCGGGATCCCACTTGAGGCGCGCCCTGGCTGCGAACGGCACCAGGAACGCTTCAGGAGGGGCGAGCCGTCGCTCCCGCTGCCCGGGGCGCTGCTGAGCCGCGCGCACGGAGAGGTTGAGCCACAAGCGGCCGCCGACCAGGAGCTCCTGGGTGACTCGCGCCTCGAGATCAGTCTGGTGGTCGCCGGTCGCCACATCGAGCAGATCGTTGGGTGAGTCGAGGTGGCCCGTCGGCAGGCGGACCACGACCGCCACCGCGGCGCTGTACGGCCCGCTCGTCACGAGGCGGTACTTGGCCGACAGCTCCGCGTCGCCGGGGAAATACCGCAACCGCTTGCGGGTGTCCTGAAACGGCGCGATGCCGAAGCCGAACACGGTGTCGCCGAGCAGGAGCTGCAGCCCGTTGGCATCGAGCGCGCTTGTGGGGAGCAGAAAGGCGTGCGTGAATCCGCCGGCGCCGAGCGTCGCGAGGTCGGTCTGGAGCTTGAGGAGGGTTGAGTCGATCGCCCGCCCGCCGTCCGAAGTGTCGACGGGCAGGAACGGGGCGGGGTCGCCCCCGACGCCGTAGACCGTATGGCCCAGCGCCAGCCGCACGGTGCGTCCGCGGTCCAAGACCCCCCTGGCAGTCGCACACTGCGCGCTCCCCGGACAGCCATAGCTGCCGGCAGTGATGCTGTCGCCCAGATGGGCGAGCGCCGTGTCGAACTGCGAGAAGAAGGCCGAGTACACGGTGTCGGCGCCCGGAGTCGTCCACCGCGGGTTCGCGCCCAGGTTGGCCCCGGCCGGAGTGAGGTTGAGTCGCGCGCGTGTCTGCACGCGAACCAGCGGCACCATCACGCCGAGCGACAGCCGGTCGGTGATGCCGACCTCCGCGCCGATCGGGGTGACGCGGCGTTCTTCGTGCACCGCCAGCAGTCCTTTGCCCAGGCTCGCAACGAAGCCGGAGAGCCCGCCTGCGGTGCGCACGTCCTGCTCGATGCGGGCCAGGGTCGGGCCGGCGGCGGCGCCGACGCTGTCGCCGGTCAAGGCCCAGCCCAGCGGCCGGCGTCCGTGAGGCGTAAAGGCGTCGTTCCAGACCATCGTCTGGGGATCGAACGTGAACCGCACGGTGCCGCGCTTGGGCGTATCGGTGCGTTCGACGGCCTGCGCGCCAACCCCACGCGTAACCGCGGGGTTGGTCACCAGGGCGAGCACGAGTATCGCGATGGGTCGCATTAGCAGAACGGCACCCGGCTGTCGCCGGGTGCCGTTCCCGTTACCCCAGGTGGGCCGAAGGGTTCGCGTCAGGGGATCGCGGGGAGATGGGACCCGTACTGCGCGTTGATGACCCCGATCAGCGCGTTGGCGACGAGCTTGTGCGACGCGGCGGTCGGGTGCACGCCGTCCAAGCTGAAGAAAGCGCCAAATGGCGTCGTCGCGGCCGCCGGGAACGCGGCCCGCGGCGGGAACGTGATCACGTTCGGAAACGTCGGGATCGAACCCGCCGGAAGGGCCGTGAACAGCGTGTTGGGGTCAAAGTACGCGTAGCCACGGGCGGCGGCTTCGGCTGCGATGAGGCGGTTATAGGCTGCCACAGTTCGCTGCAGCTTGACCAGCTCGACGGGCTGGACGTTCACCGAGTCGTTACAGTTGACGCCGACGATCGTGACGGTATCGGCGCGCGCGGCCGCGAGACGGGCTGCGCCCGCTGGGAACGGCACTAACACGGAATCGCCGTGGGGCGCCGCGCAGCTCGGATCAACGAGGAAGTTGGCGCGGAAGCGGCGGCTGGCACTGTCCGGACCCGCGATGCTGTCGGTGCCCGCCTTCACGTTGAAGAACTTGGAGCCTTTGGAGAAGTAGGGGATCAACGTGACGTTGGCGACCCCGATGAGCACGCCGCCCTGGGCGCCGGTCCGCCCGATCGAGTCGAGCACGGCCCGATACTCACTGGCGAAGGTCAGCGTATCCGTGATCCGCGTAGAGTCCCCCGCGTTGGTCAAGCTGGTCGCGGCGCCGAGGACGTCGTTGTTTCCGAGCCACACCGTGACGAACGTCGGGTTCACCTTCATCATCATCTGCGTTTGCGTAAAGCCACCCAAGAAGAACGTAGTCAGGCCGTTCGCGTTGGTACCCGGACCGAAATTGGTGATGCCGTCGAGCACCTCGGCCCCGGGAACCGCGACGTTGTTGATATACGGCGGGGGCACTGCCTGCTGCGCCCGGAGGGCGCAGTTGTTCGGGACCGCCGGCGGCACCCGGGTTTGCAGGTAGACGTTCGTGTAGGGCGGGGGGCACCCGGGCCGGGCCATGAGGGGCACGAAGAATGGCGTCTGCATCTGCTTCCCCAGAAGCACCGCGTAGGACTGCAGCTGCGTGGAGTCGTTGATCCCGTTGGACTGGAACCCCGCCGTGATCGAGTTGCCCATCGACACGTACCGCGTGAACATCGGGTCGAGCGGACCGTTGGGATAGGGCTGGAACAGCTGGTCCTGGTGGCAGGCCGCCACCGCGAGCAGGATGCCGAGCGCGGCCGCGCCGATCCGCATCGTCGTCCGAGTCATCGTCGTCGTGCCTCGCGCTCAGAAGGTCAGGGCCACGCCGGCACCGAACAGGTGCGCGTGGAACGTGTACACGCCGGTGTTGCCGGCGCCCGGCAGCACCTCGCCGCGGCGATCGTTCTGCTTGATGTACTGATACGCCACCTCGCCCACGATCCGCGGACTGATACGGTAGCTCGCGCCGCCGGTGAATTCGTTGCGATCGTTTTCGGGCAACAGCGGAGTCACGAAGTCCGACGGTGATGCCGAGGTGTGGTAGAGGTACCCTGCCCGGAGCGTCAGCTTGTCGCTGTGCCGGTACTCGGTGCCGAGGCGGACGGCGTGCGTGTCCTTGTTGTGGGGTACGAGGGGGATGTCCGGTGTGGCCGGGTTGTCGAAGTCGATCTTCACCGTCGCGAACCAGCCCCAGATGATCGTCTGATAGTCCGCCATGAGGGTCCAGTTGTCTTGGAGCTTGTAGGCGAAGCCGATCGACCCCTGCGGCGGCAGCGTGATCGTGGTGTGGACGGGCCCATTCGACAGCGCACCCCCAGAGACGAACTGGGGCAGCACGAGCGCATCGACCGGCGTGCCGGCGGGCAAACCGAGCGGATTGTTCGGGGGCAGGGTGAGGTTCGTAGCGATCTGCTTGAAGGCCGCGTCGCCGTCGTACTTGATCGTCTTGCGGGTGAGCCAGTGCCCACCGATCGACAGCCGGTCGTTCAGCTTGATGATCGCGCCGAAGTTGACGGCGAAGCCGTTCCCGGTGGCGTTGAGGCTTGCGTCGGCAAAATCGGTGCCCGTCTGAATGCCGAGCTGGGCGAAGGAAACGCCCGGGATCGCCTGTTGGGTGGACAAGTCCACCCGCTGGTGCAGCTCGAGCTTGCTCGTGATGTAGGCCCAGCCGATGCCCACCTTGAGCCAGCTGTTCACCTGGTAGCCGGCCGTCGGCTGGATGTAGATGGAGTGGATCTTCGTGTTATAACCGAGGAACCGGCCGGCGAAGCCCGCCACCGGCCACTTCGTCTCCAGGCCGTAGGGCGCATAGGCGCCGATGCCGACCGTCAACTTGGGACTCACCGCGTAGGTCGCATAGCCCGCGGGGACCGGGATCAGTGGATTGTCGAGCTTGGTTTGCTGGAGTGTGAATTCGTCGGTGAAGCTCCCGGAGGCCGCGATGAAGGCGGAGCCGAAGCTCAGGTGTTTGCCGGCGAGACCGGCGAGGCCCGCGGGGCTGAAGTAGATCGCGGAGCCGTCCGCGCACGGGCTCGCGGCGGCAGCGCCGGCGCGGCCCATGGTGCAGGTATTGTGCTCGGACACCGCAAACCCCTGCGCGGCGAGCACGGAGGGAACGCCGGCGAACAGCATGAACGCAAACCGCCGCATACGCGAGTCTCCGGGAGGAAAAATTGGCGCGATGGTGGAATCGGCGGGGATAGGGTAGCATTGGCCGGAATCCTTGTCAAACCCATGCGGCAACAAGCGATTGCGTTGTTTCGCGCGTCGTTCGGCACGCGTCCGCGCGCTGCAGCATCGGCGCCGGGACGTGTGAACCTCATCGGTGAGCACACCGATTATAACGGTGGTCCGGTGTTGCCCGTCGCCATCGGCGCGCGTACTACGGTCGCCGTGGGACCCGGCGCGCCCGAGGTTCTAGAAGCGGTCTCGACCATTGACGGCCGGA
>QHVC01000030.1 GCA_003222205.1 Gemmatimonadota bacterium
GGCGTACGTCGCCGGTGTGCTTCGCGAGCTGTGGGCGCACGAGGTGCTGCCCCCCGATGCCGGTGCGCGCGTTGCGATCGCGAGCGACGTCCCGATCGGCGCCGGGCTCTCCTCCTCCGCCGCCCTGACCGTAGCGGCCGCGCGGGCGCTGTCGCTGCTGGCGGGCCAGCGTGTCGCGCCGCGGCAGATCGCGGGGATCGCCTACCGCGCCGAGCACAACCACGTGGGTGTGCGCTGCGGCGTGATGGACCAGACCATCGCGGCGCTGGCCACGGCGGGTCACGCGCTGCTGATCGAATGCGCGTCGCTGGTGACGCAAGCCATCCCGTTTCGCGGGCGCCTCCTGGTCGTGGACACGGGGGTGCGGCACGAGCTGGCCGCGACTCCCTACAACGAGCGCGTCGCCGAATGCCGCGCGGCCCTGTTGCGCCTCAAAGTCGAATTGCCGGAGCTACTGTGGTTGACGGCGTGGCCTGCGGCGTGGGTGGGGCGGCT
>QHVC01000031.1 GCA_003222205.1 Gemmatimonadota bacterium
GAAGTTCTGCTCGGCCGCCCAGTCGTAGGCCTCGAGCGCCTCGACGTTGGCCCTCCATTCCAGGTGGTGGCGCAGCTCGTGGGACAGCGTCTCCCAGGTCTCGTGACGCCACTCGAACTCCGGGGCGAACCGGGCCAGCGCGGCGAAGGAGCCGTGATAGAGGACCACTCGCGATTGCAGGTCGGCGCCGCTCCCACTCCACTCGAGCGGCACGCACTCGCCCAGGGTGTAGATGTCGGCGCGCACGGGATGCGGAACGGTCTTGGGGCTCACCTCGACCGCCACCACGCCATCCAGATACGAGGAGGGAACCTCCTTCAGCAACCGCTCGACGAGGCTGCGGAAGTCATCGAGTCTCACCCCGCGAGCTTCGCTTTCAGGTAGGCCGCGAGCTGGCCGGCGCCGACACGCTCCTGCTTCAGCGTATCGCGATCGCGCACCGTCACCGTCTGGTCCTGGGTGGACTGCCCGTCCACCGTGATGCCGAACGGGGTCCCCGCCTCGTCCTGACGCCGGTAGCGCCGGCCGATCGAGCCGCCGTCGTCGTAGAAGACGTTGAACTCGCCCCGCAGGCCGTCGTAGATGCGCCGTGCCAGCTCCGGCATGCCGTCCTTGTTCACGAGCGGAAACACGGCGGCCTTGAGGGGCGCGAGCGAGGGTTTGAACTGCAGCACGACCCGCTTCTCTCCCTCGACCTCCTCCTCGCGGTAAGCGTCGCACAGCACGACCAGCGCCGTGCGATCCGCCCCAGCGGAGGTCTCGACCACGTACGGGAGAAAGCGCTCGTTGGTCGCCGTATCCAGGTACTCGAGCTTCTTCCCGGAGGCCCGTTGATGGTTCGACAGGTCGAAGTCGGTGCGGTTGTGCACCCCCTCGAATTCCTGCCACCCGAACGGGAATTCGTACTCGATGTCGTAGGCGTCCTTGGCGTAGTGGGCCAGCTCGTCCTTGCCGTGCTGGTGCCACCGCAGCTTTTCGGGCCGGATCCCGAGGCCCTGGAGCCATTTCATCCGCTCCCCGCGCCAGAACTCGAACCACTTTTCCTCGGTGCCCGGCTTCACGAAGAACTGCATCTCCATCTGCTCGAACTCCCGGGTTCGAAAGATGAAGTTCCCGGGCGTGATCTCGTTCCGGAACGCCTTGCCGATCTGGGCGATCCCGAACGGGATCTTCTGACGCGACGACTGCAGCACGTTGAGGTAGTTGACGTAGATCCCCTGCGCTGTCTCGGGCCGCAGGTAAATCACGGCCGCCACCTCCTCGACCGGCCCCATGAACGTCTTGAACATGAGGTTGAACTGCCGGGCGACGGTCAGCGACCCCTTCGTCCCGCACACCGGGCACTGCGCGTCCGGCTGGCCCGGGGTCCCTTTGATCCGCGGATCGTCGGCGCGGAAGCGGTTCTTGCACTGCTTGCAGTCCACCAAAGGATCGGTGAACCCCGCGATGTGACCCGAAGCCTCCCAGACCTTGGGATGCATGAGAATCGCCGCGTCGAGTCCCTCGATGTCCTCCCGCTCGTGGACCATCGAGCGCCACCAGCGCTCCTTGATGTTCTTCTTGAGCTCCACGCCGAGCGGCCCGTAGTCCCAGACCGACCCGAGGCCGCCGTAGATCTCCGACGATTGGAACACGAACCCGCGCCGCTTGGCGAGCGACACGAGTTTCTCCATCACGGTTTCGGGCATAGGAGGCGGGAAGATAGAGGCGCCGCTAGGCGGCGGGCAACCCGAATGCTTCCCGCGCCGCGCGTTCGCCGAGAGCGGCAATAGCGCGAGCGTCGAGCGTCTGCCCCGCGCCGCTGACGATATGCAAGCCCGCGAATTGCTCCGCCCGCGCCGCCACCACCACGACCTTCTTGCGCGCCGCTTGCGCGCGCCGCATCGCTTCGCCGGCCGCTTTCCCAACGAGCGAAGTACGGTCGAACATCCCTTCTCCGGTGAGGACGAGGTCGGCCTTGGCGAGCGCGGCGTCGAACCCTACCCGCTCGAACACCCATTCGGCGCCGCGCGCCAGGTCCGCCTTCGCGAAGTAGACCAGCCCGGCGCCGAGGCCCCCCGCCGCACCGCCGCCCGGCAGGCTCGCCAGCTCGGGCCGCCCGCTCCGTGTGAACAGCTGCGCCAGCCGCTCGAGGCCCGCCGCCAGATGCGTCACGTGCGCCGGGGTCGCTCCCTTCTGCGGCGCAAACACCTGGGCCGCCCCCTCCGGACCAACCAGCGGCGTCGCCACATCGGTGAGCGCGATCACCCGCGCCGCGAGCCCCCATCCTCCTCCCATCGCGGCGAGCATCGGGAGCGCCCCGCCGCCTTCCGGGAGCGGGCGCCCCTCGGCGTCGGCGAACGTCCAGCCCAAACCGCGCGCCGCCCCCGTCCCGCCATCCACCGTCGCCGTGCCACCCAGCCCCACAATCACGGTCTGGGCGCCGCGATCGACCGCCTCGAACAACAGCTCACCCACACCGCGGCTGGTCGCTCGCAGAGGATCCCGTTTCTCCAGGGTCAGCAGGGCGAGCCCGCAGGCGCTCGCGCTTTCGAAGATGGCGGTTTGCGGATCGATCCAGCCGAGAGCGGCCTCGACGGGCGCCCCCAGCGGCCCGGTGACACGGACGCGCTCGCGTAGGGCGCCAGGGGGGAGCACGGCTTCGAGCAGGCCATCTCCGCCGTCAGCAATGGGACAGTTCAGCACCACTGCCTCCGGCAGCGCCCGGCGAACGCCGGAGGCGAGTGCTTCGGCGACCGCTCGAGGGCCGAACGTACCCTTGAAGGCGGTCGGGGCGATCAGGACGATTTGGGGCACGGGCTCCCAACTGATGACGCAAGTTGCACGATTTATTGCATAATACGTGACACGATGAAGCGGCGACCAAGCTAAGTCTACTGACGCCTAAGAACTTACACTTAAGGCATCATTCTTGCTGAAATGCCTGGAAGCAGCATCTCTGTCTAAGGGCAAACCGCCGGCGACGGCGGGACGCAAAGCCAAGGGTCTCGGGTCCCATGCGAGATAGCCTGGCCGCCAGAGTAGCGGCGCCCGGACCCGATAGAGTTGCTCGCTTCGCTCACATCGGGTTCTAGGGCGCACGATGTCGGGCAAGCGACTACCCCCCAGGGGCAACCCTGGGGGGTTCCTTTTTTCACCCCACCTCGATGATCTGATCCCGCCGTGTCCCCACGCTCACAAAGCGGATCGGAGCGTGCGCGAGGTCCTGGAGCCGATCGAGGTAGGCACGGGCCGCCGGCGGCAGGTCGGCGAGCCGCCGCACCTCCTGGAGCGTTTTCTGCCACCCAGGGAGCGTCTCGTAGACCGGCTCGACCCGAGCGATGCGCTCGACATCCGCCGGCATGCTGTCGACATCCGCTCCGTCCAGCCGGTAGCCCACGCACACGGGGATCTCGGCGAAGGAGTCGAGCACGTCGAGCTTGGTGACGGCGAGACCGGTGAGCCCATTGATCCGCACCGCGTAACGGACCACGACGGCGTCGAACCAGCCGCAGCGGCGCGGCCGACCGGTCGTGGCGCCGAACTCGCCCCCCAACTCGCGGATGCGCTGGGCCACCTCCGGCGCGGCCTCGGTGGGCAGGGGCCCATTCCCTACCCGGGTCGTATAGGCTTTCACGACGCCGAGCACGGCGTCGATCGCCGTCGGGCCGATGCCGGCGCCCACGGCGGCTCCCCCCGCCGTCGTGTTGGAGGACGTCACGTAGGGATAGGTGCCGTGGTCCACGTCGAGCAGCGCGCCCTGCGCGCCTTCGAGGAGCACCGATTCTCCGCGCTCCAGCGCCTCGTACACGACCCGGCCGGCATCGACGGCGAGCGGCAGCAGCCGCGGCGCCAGGCGCGACAGCAGCTCGGTATGCTCGGCGGGATCGGCCCGGTCGGCGGCGCCCAGCAGCTGCAGCATCTCGTTCGCGGCCCGCACTCGCGCGGTGACGGTCTGGCTCGCGTGATCGAGGTGGCGCAGGTCGCCGACGCGGATGCCCCGGCGTCCGTACTTGTCTTCGTAGGTGGGACCGATCCCCCGCCCCGTGGTTCCGATGCGCTCGCGCTGCTCGCGGGCCCGGTCCAGAAGCTTGTGACAGGGCAGCGTCAGGTGGGCGCGGTCGGAGACGTACAGCTTGCCGTCGACCTTGATGCCGCGCGTCGCCAATGCATCGAGCTCGGTGAAGAACGTCTCCGGGTCCAAGACCACGCCGTTGCCGACGATGCAGACGGCGCCCTGGAGGATGCCGGACGGGATTTGGTGCAGCACGAACTCCCCGGCCCCGGTGTTCACCGTGTGGCCGGCGTTCGCGCCCCCTTGGTAGCGCACGACGAGATCGGCGCGCTCGGCGAGCACGTCGACGATCTTCCCCTTCCCCTCATCGCCCCATTGGGCCCCGACGACGACGACGCAGTGACTCTTCGGTCCGAACATCGACCCCCCCCAACAAAAAAGCCCCCGATGGGGGCTCCTGTATCCTCTGGGGGAAGCTAGGAGAAAACCGGGCGCGCGTCAACGCAAGACGGTGGCCACGGCGCCGGCGACTTCCCGAACGCCTGTCAGCGCCAGCCGCTCAGCGGTATCGCGCGGTGTGTGCACGATGCCCGTTGTCCCCCAATTCCCGCGCATGACGGTAATGCATTGCGCCGCCCCCTTGGCGAGCGCGATCCCGTCGACGACGACCGGGAGGAACCGCGACCGCCGCACGCCCAGCGACTCCGCCACCGCCCTCCCCACGGGCCCGGGTCGGTGCTCGAAGACGACCGCCCCACCGCCGTCGTCCACGCCGTCGAAGTTCACGACCGCAGTCCCGTAGAGGAGATTGGCGCGATCGCGCACGAGGGCGCGCGCGCCGTCCAGACCGAACTCTTCCGCGTCGAGCAGCAGCGCACCGACCGGGGCATTCGGCGGGAGGGCGTCGAGCACAGCGAGGACCGTGAGCAGGCCGGTGGCGTTGTCCACGGCCCCCGGCGAGTCGTCCCGAGTGCGGCAGCGAGCCAGTAGCAACGCGCCGATCGCTCCCGGCACAGCGAGCACCCCCCAGGACGGCTGCCAGGACAATGCCACCCGCAATGCCGCGATGGCGAGCACGCCGACGAGTCCCACGACGCACAGCGCCACCGCCACCAGCCGCCACCGCATCGAGAGCCGTTGGCCCTTGGAATCGTAATGGGCGGCCAGCCACACCTGCACGCGCGCGCCAGGACGCACCGCGATGAGGTTCGCGGCCGGCGCCGCGGGCGCTGGCAACCGCCACAGGCGCGGCGCGAAGGGGTAGGCCGCGAGCACGGCGGCGCCCGCACAGGCCCACCCGGCAGCCCAATCCGCCGAGAGGCGACTCGTCGCGAGCAGCAGCGTGCCGAAGACGACAATCCCGACCCCCGCTCCCCAGACCTGGGCGGCGACCAAGCGGACGGGACTCGCGGTGAAGGGGTGTTCCATCACGACGCAACCGCGTCGCTCGAGCTCCTCGCGCAGGAGCGCCCGCACGCGGGCATGGTTCGGTGAGCCGACCAACCGCGGCACGGCGAGCCGGCCGAGCAGGGCGTGGAGGTCAGTCACCCGGGGTGAGCAGCCGCACCACACGCTCCCGATCGGCGGGTGCGAGCGCTGGCAGCGGCGCGCGCACCGGGCCGCCCGTGAGCCCCACCGCGTCCATCGCCGCCTTCACGCCCGCCGCGCCCAGCTCACTCACGATGGCCTTGTTCAGGGGAATGAGGGGCTGCTGCAAGGCCTCCGCGCGGGCGCGGTCTCCCGCGCGGAAGGCGGCGAACAGGTCGACGCAGCGGCGGGCCGCGAAACAGGCGAGTGCGAGAATCCCGCCGTCGCAGCCCAGCTCCAGGGCGGCGTAGAAGAGCGACCCGGAGCCGACGAAGACCAACCACTCCGGCACGGCCGCGCGGTAGGCCCCGAGGTTCTTCACATCGCCCGACGAATCCTTGACGCCGAGGATGTTGGGATGGGCGGCGAGTTGCTCGAGCACCGCCGGCGCGATCGCGAGGTGCGTGTATTTGGGAATGTTGTACACGAGGACCGGCACGGGGCACGCGTCCCCGACCGCGCGGAAGTAGTCGACGAGGGCGGCGGGCGTGAGCGCCGCCGCGAAATACCCGGGCGGGCGCACCAGCACCGCGTCCGCCCCGGCCACGGCGGCCGCCCGGCTCCGGGCGACGGCCTCGCGGGTGGACTCCGCGCCGGTCCCGGCGAAAAGCCAGCGGTCCCGCGGCACGGCGTCGCGCGCGCAAGCGACCAGCCGCCGCTGCTCATCGGCATCGAGGAGCGGCGCCTCCCCGGTCGACCCGGCGACGACGATCCCGTCGAGGCCAGCCTCCAGCAGCAGCGTGATGTTCTGGCGGAGCGCTCCCGGTCTGACGTCGCCGGTGGCAGGATCGAACGGTGTGGTGATAGGGGCGAGCACGCCCCCGAAGCGACGTCCGCTCACGACGGCGCCGCAACCCGCGAGCGGCGCCGCAGGGTCTTCATCTTCAGCTCGAAATCGGCCGGATTGGATGACGCCGCCACCGCCGTCTCGTAGGTGACGGTGCCGTCGCTCACCAGGTCCATGAGGTGCTGGTCGAAGGTCTGCATCCCGTACTGCTCGCGCGACTCCTGGATGTAGTTGTGCAGCTCCGGCGTGCGGTTCGCGTCCTTGATCAGATCGCGGGCGAACCCGGTGCAGATCAGCACCTCGAGCGCCGCCGCGCGTCCGTGGCCATCGGCCCGCGGCAAAAGGCGCTGCGAGACCACCGCGTGCAGCGATTCCGCGAGGCGGATCCGGGCGATCTCCTGCTCCTCCGGCGGGAACATCGCGACGATGCGGCTCACCGTGGTGACCGTGTCCGGCGTGTGCAGCGTGGAGATGAGCAGGTGCCCCGTCTCCGCGGCCTTCATCGCCGTGTCGATGGTCTCGACGTCGCGCATCTCCCCGATCAGCACGACGTCGGGGTCCTGGCGCAGGGCGGCCCGCAACCCCATGCGGAAGTCGTCCGTGTCCACGCCGACTTCCCGCTGGGTCACCGAGCAGTTGATGTCACGGTGCAGGAACTCGATCGGGTTCTCGAGCGTGAGGATGTGCTTGTGCTGGGTCTGGTTGACGTGGTGGATGATCGCGGCCATCGTCGAACTCTTGCCCGAGCCCGTGACGCCGGTGACCAGGATCATCCCCCGCTCCGCGGAGGCGACCTGGGAGAGCACCGCCGGCAGCTTGAGGCTTTCGAACGTGGGCACGTCAAAAGGGATCACGCGCATCACGATCATGAACGACGAGCGCTGCCGCAGGATATTGACCCGGAAGCGACCGATCCCCGGCATCCCCCAGGAGCAGTCATAGTCGCGCAGGCGGTCGATCTTGGCGCGGTCGTCCTCGCTGGAGATCAGCCGCAGGGCGATCGCCTTCGTTTGCTCGGGGGTGAGGCGCTGTTTGGTGAGCGGGACGAGGCGACCGTCGATCCGCGCGCGGAAGACGTCCCCCGCCTTGATGTGCAGGTCCGACGCCCCGCGCTCCACGGCGGCCTTGATGATCTTCTCCATACCTTCAGTACCCGGCATCCAGGTCCACCACGTTGAGGAGGGGCGCTCCTGCAAGATAGCGCCGAATGTTCTCCACGATCAGCCCTGTTTCCCGCTCCCAGAACCGCGCCGTCACGCCCGCGGCGTGCGGGCTCACCAGCACGCGCGGGTGCCGCCAGAAGGGGTGGCCGGGCGGCAGCGGCTCGTGAGCGAACACGTCGAGCGCCGCGCCTCGTAGGCGGCCCGCGTCCAGCAGCTCGAGGAGCGCCGCCTCGTCGAGCAGGTCGCCGCGGGACACGTTGACGACGACCGCCCCTGGCGGCAGCCCCGCCAGCACGTCGCGACTGACCGCGGCGCCCGTCAGCGCGGTCCGCGGCGCCGCGATGACCAGGACGTCCGCCTCGGCGGCCAGCCGCGGCAGGGCATCGAGCCCGCCGACCCACCGCGCGCCCGGCGGGCCGCCCCGCTCGACCCGCCGCCGCACGCCGGCAACCGTCATCCCCAGGGCCGTCGCCCGCGTGGCCACGGCGGTCCCGATCCCCCCCAGCCCCAGGATCCCCATCCGCAGATCCCGGAGCTCGCGCACGGGCTCGGCGAAGTCCGTGAACGCCGCCTTCGCCCACTGCTCCGCCGCCTGGAACTCGCGCATCCGGTCGAGGCCGCGGGCGAAATACGCCACCGCCGCGATCACCCAGTCCGCGATCGGCTCGGCGTGCACGCCCGCCGAGTTTGTCAGCACGATCCCCGTCCCCCGGAGCTGCGGAACGCTCCCACCAATGCCGGCTGTCCCGCTGTGGGCCCAGCGCAGGCTGGCGCGCCCCGCGGCGACCACGCCCGTCGGCACGCCGTAGCCGAGGTAGATCTCGGCCCCACGCGCCGCGGCGGCGGACTGCGGCGAGCCCGCGCCGCCGTCGCCGTCCGAGGCGGCCGGCGCGTCGACCTCCAGCACCTCCCAACCGCGTCCGAGGGCATCCCGAATGGCCCGGACGGCCACAGGCGTGACGCGCCAGGCCGTCCGGGGAGAGTGCAGGTCGACGACGAGGCGGCGGGTCACTCCCCGGTGGAGACGGTCCGCACCACAGGGTGGTGGAGGATGGCGATCATGACCTGATCGTGCAGGCGTTTGGGGCCGCGGATGTCGTATTCGATGACCAGATCCACGTTCTCGCGGCGCGACTCGACGCGTTCGACGTCCAGCCCCGTGCGACGCACGAGGGCCTCGAGGTCCTCCAGCGCGGCGGGCTCGGGCCGCGCGTGGACGGTGAGGTGGCTGCGCGTCGACTGGCGCGAGATGATGGCCTCGACGCGGCCGAGTCCCCGCAGCACGAGAATAACGAGCAGGGTGGCGCCCAGCGCTTCGGGATAATGGCCGGCGCCGAGGGCCACGCCGATCGCCGCGACGACCCAGATCGTCGCCGCGCTGGTGAGCCCCACGACCGCCCCGCGCGCGTGCAGGATCGTCCCCGCGCCGATGAAGCCGACCCCTGTGACGATCTGGGCGGCGACGCGCGTCGGATCGGCGTTGGTCCCGGCCATGCTCACCGACAGCTTGGTGTAGAGCACGGACCCGATGCAGATCAGGATGTTGGTGCGGAGCCCCGCGGGCTTGCCGCCGAGCTCGCGCTCGAGGCCGATGGCGCCGCCGAGCAGAACGGCGAGCCCGAGCTGCAGCAACAGCTCGAGCTGGAACACCTCCACCATGCGCCCCAGGAAGTCCTGCATCAGTCCTCCGCGGCCTCGAGCAGCCCCATGCGCGCGCGCACTTCCGTGATGGTCTTCCGGGCGATGACGCGGACGCGGGCGGCGCCGTCGCGCAGTATCGCGCGCACGCGCTCGGGGTCGGCGCGGTAGCGCGCGTGCCGCTCGCGCATCGGCGCCAGAGCCGCTATGATATTGTCCGCCAACAGCCGCTTGCAGTCGAGGCAGCCCCACCCCGCGGTACGACACTTGTGCGCCACGTCCGCCTGCTGCGCGGGCGTCGAGAACCCCTGATGGATCGTGAAGATGTTGCAGATGTCGGGGTTCCCCGGATCCTTGCGCGTGACGCGGGCGGGATCCGTGGCCGCCGGCTTGAGCTTCTCCCAGATCGTGTCGGCGTCCTCGAACAGGCCGATGGTGTTGCCCAGACTCTTGGACATCTTGGCCTGGCCGTCGAGGCCGAGCACGCGCTTCGTCGGCGTCAGCAGCGCCTGCGGCTCGGGGAAGTAGCCCGCCCCGAAGCGGTGGTTCCAGCGGCGCGCGATCTCGCGCATCAGCTCCAGGTGCTGGAGCTGGTCCTCGCCGACGGGGACGAGCTCCGCTTTGTAGAGCAGCACGTCGGCGGCCTGGAGGATGGGGTAGTTGAGCAGGCCGGCCGGGACGCTCTCCTGGCGCTGCGCCTTGTCCTTGTATTGCGTCTGGCGCTCCAGCTCGCCCAGCGGCGCTACCGTGGTGAGCAGCCAGTTGAGCTCGCTGTGCTCGGGGACGTGCGACTGCACGAACACCGTGCACTTGGCGGGGTCGAGCCCGGCGGCGAGGAGGCCCGTCGCCATCTCCAGTGTCCGCTCGCCGAGCGTCGCGGGCTCGTAGGGCTGGGTGATGGCGTGCAGGTCGACGACGCAGAACAGGCACTCGTGCTGGTCCTGCAACCGCACCCAGTTGCGCACGGCGCCGAGGTAGTTGCCAAGGTGCAGCTCGCCGGAGGGTTGGATCCCGCTGAAGACACGCGCCATGGGCGGAGAACCTAAGGCGACAAGGTAGGGGGCCGCAAGGTGCGGGAAGACAATAACTTAACGGAGGGCGTAACGGGTGGCTGCGGCGCTGGTCGAGTGCGTCCCGAACTTCTCAGACGGTCGTAACCAGGCCGTCCTCGATGCTCTGCGCGAGGCGATCGCCCGGGTGCCGGGCGTCAGGCTGCTCGACACCCAGGCCGACGCCTCTCACCACCGCTCCGTGTTCACGTTGGTGGCGCCGCCGGACGCGGCCGTCGAGGCCGCGTTCCGCGCCATGCAGGTGGCGACCGCGCGCATCGACCTCACCACGCATCGCGGTGAGCATCCCCGGATGGGCGCGACCGACGTCGTGCCGTTCGTGCCGGTGCGCGGCGTCACGATGGACGACTGCGTGCAGCTCGCGCGCCAGCTCGCCGAGCGCGTAGGGCGGGAGCTCGCCATCCCCGTCTTCCTCTACGCCCGCGCGGCGACGCGTCCCGAGCGTGAGCGCCTGCCCGACATCCGCAAGGGCGAGTTCGAGGGGCTGCGCGAGCGCATCGGGACGGACCCCGCGGCGGACCCAGACTTCGGTCCCAAGCGCATCCATCCGACGGCCGGGGCGACGGCCATCGGCGCCCGGCCGTTCCTCGTCGCCTACAACATCTATCTCGACGCGACCGACGTGGGACTCGCCAAAGCGATCGCTAAGCGCATCCGGACCTCGAGCGGCGGGCTCCCGGCCGTGCAGGCGAGCGGCTTCCTGGTCGACGGGCAGGCGCAGGTCTCGATGAACCTCCTGGACATCGACGTCACGCCCCCGGCGGCCGTGTTCGCGGCAGTGGAAGCCGAGGCCCGGGCGCGGGGGGTCGGCGTGGTCAGGAGTGAAGTCGTGGGACTGATCCCCGAGCGCGCGGTGCTCGGCGCCGGCGCGGCGCTGCTCAAGCTTCCCGACGCCGCCGATCACCTGCTCGAGGCCAAGATCCGCGAAGCCGAAGGGCCCACCCTCGACGCCTGGATCGAGGAGCTGGCGGGCGTCGCGCCCGTCCCGGGAGGCGGCAGCGCGGCGGCGCTCGCCGGGACGCTCGCCGCGGCGCTCGTGGCGATGGTGAGCCGGCTGACGATCGGGCGCAAGGCGTACGCGCCTGCCGACGGGCGGGCGCGGGAGATCCTCGCCGAGGCCGAATCGCTGCGCGCCGAGCTGCGGCGCCTGGTCGACGACGACGCCGCGGCGTACGGTCGGGTGAGCGCCGCGTACAAGATCCCCAAGGACGATCCCCGCCGGATCGGCGCCGTGGACGAGGCGCTGCGCGGCGCGGCCATCACCCCGATTGCCGTGGCGCGCGGCGCGGGGCGCGTCATCGCGCTGGCGCGCGAGCTCGGCGACATCGGCAACAAGAACGCCCGCTCGGACGCGAAGGTGGCGGAACAGCTCGCGCGGGCGGCGCTGGCCGGCGCGGTCGAGAATGTGCGGGTGAACGTGGCGGCGCTCTCGGATCCGGCGCAGGGGGGGGACCTGCTCGAGGAGGCGGAGCGTCTGGGACGCGACTAATCCGCCCCCTCGCTCCGCTCGGGGCAGGCTCGTCCAACGGTCCGTCAGCCCGACGTCGTGAGGATCCGCGGCGGCGCGCCGTTTTCCTGAATCGCCACCGTGTGCTCGAAGTGGGCGGAGAGTGAGCCGTCGGCCGTCACGACGGTCCATTTGTCCTCGAGGGTCCGGATCTCCGGCGCCCCCGCGTTGACCATCGGCTCGATCGCGATCGTCATGCCGGGGGTGAGGCGCGGCCCCCGCTGCGGCTTGCCGAAGTTGGGGACCTGCGGCTCCTCGTGGAAGCTCGTGCCGATGCCGTGGCCCACCAGCTCCCGCACCACCGAGTAGCCCGCGCCCTCCGCCACCTGCTGCACCGCATGGCCGATATCTCCGACGTGATTGCCGGCGCGCGCCTGGGCGACGCCGGCCACGAGCGCCTCCTGGGTCACGCGCAGCAGCCGCTCCGCCTCGGCGCTGATGTCCCCTACCGGAAACGTGGCCGCGGAGTCCGCGTGCAGCCCTTCGAGCGCGACACCGACATCCACGCTGAGGATCTCGCCTGCCGCGAGCACGCGCCGCGGGGACGGGATGCCGTGGACGATCTCCGCGTTGATGGAGGTGCACAGCGTCGCGGGGAAGTCGTAGAGTCCCTTGAAGGACGGCCGGGCGCCGGGGTGGCTGCGGATGAAGTCTTCGGCGATGCGGTCCAAGTCCGCGGTCGAGACGCCGGGCCGGACGTGCCGGCGCACGAGCGCCAGCGTGCCCGCGACGATGCGGCCGGCGGCCGCCATCGTCTCGATTTCCCGTGCCGATTTGATGGTGACGCTCATCGCCCGATGATCCGCCTGATATCCTCGGCGATCTGGTCGATGGTGCCCGTGCCCGGCACGTGGTGCATGACGCCGCGCTGGGCGTAATGGGCGACGAGGGGGGCGGTGTCGCGCTGATAGACCGCGAGGCGGGTCTTGATCGCCTCGGGCGTGTCGTCAGAACGGCCTTCGACCGGGGCGCGGCTCATCAGCCGGCGGACCAGCTCTTCCTCCGGAACGTCGAGCAGCAGGATGTGGTTGAGGCGGTTGCCCTCGGCGCCCAACACCCTGTCGACGAGCTCGGCCTGCGCCGCGGTGCGGGGAAAACCGTCGAAGACCGCTCCGTTCTTGGCCTCGGGCTTGCTCACCTCTGCCTTGATGAGCTCGAGAATCAGGGTGTCGGGGACGAGCTGCCCTTGATCCATGTACTTCTTCGCTTCCTGACCGAGCGGGGTGCCGTCCTTGACCGCGGCGCGGAGAATGTCGCCGGTCGTGATCTTGGGGAGCTGCAGGCGCTCGGCGAGGATCTTCCCCTGCGTGCCCTTCCCCGAACCGGGGGCGCCGAGGATCAGGACGAACACGCCGCTACTGCGTACGGCCGCGGAACTTGACTCGGCCTTCCTTCATGAAGCCGTCGTAGTGCCGGAGGAGGAGATACTGCTGCACCTGCTGAACGGTATCCAACGCCACGCCCACCACGATCAGCAGCGCCGTGCCCCCGAAGCCGAACGGCATGTTGAGCACGTTCCCGATGATGATCGGCAGCACGGCGACGAACGTGAGAAAGATGGCGCCGGGCAGGGTGATCCGGGACAGGACCTCGTCGATATAGTCGGCGGTCGCCGCCCCGGGCTTCACGCCCGGGATAAAGCCGCCCTGCTTCTTGAGGTTCTCCGCCAGGTCCACGGGGTTGAAGATGATGGACGTGTAGAAGTAGGCGAAGAACACGATCAGCACCGCGAGCGTGATGAGATACGCGATCGAGGTGTAGTTGAAATAGGTCGAGAAGTCCTTGAGCCACTGGATGTTGCTGAACTGCGCCAGCGTGCCGGGCACGATGATCAGGGACTGCGCGAAAATGATCGGCATCACGCCCGACGAGTTGATGCGCAGCGGGATGAAAGTCTTCTGACCCTCCCGGATGCGGCCCCGGCCCATCACCTTGCGGGGGATCTGGATGGGGATGCGCCGCGCCGCCACCGTCACCGCCACCGTCGCCCCGACGACGAGCACCATCATCCCCAGGACGACGAGCAGCTTCGGGATGGTGAGGTCGCTGCCCGGGGTCGTGAGCGTCTCGAAGGTCTTCAACGTCTCCGGCCAGATCCGCTCGACGATCGAGAAGAAGATGAGCAGGCTCATCCCGTTCCCGATGCCGCGCTCGGTGATCTGCTCGCCCAGCCACATGATGAACACCCCGCCGGCGGTGAGCGTCAGCACCGTGAGGAGCTTGAAGCCGAACGGGTTCATCGTCACCGCGCCCGGGATCTGGGACTGGATGAAGAGCGAGTACCCGTACGACTGGAACAGGCAGAGCAGCACCGTGAGGTAGCGGGTCCACTGCGTGAGCTTTTTCCGCCCCTCCTCGTCCCGCTGCATCTTCTCGATGATGGGGAAGACCGGGCCCGCGAGCTGGAAGACGATGCTCGCCGAGATGTAGGGCATGATCCCCAGCGCGAACACCGCCGCCCGCGAGAGGCCGCCGCCCGCGAACAGGTCGTACAGCGAGAACAGCGTCCCCTGCGAGCGTTGGGCGTAGGCCGCGAGGGCCTGCACGTTCACGCCCGGCGTCGCGATGTGGGCCCCGATCCGATAGACGAGCAGGGCCAGGAGGGTGAAGAGGATCTTGTCCTTGAGCTCCGGAACCTTGAACAGATTGGGGATCTTCGGTGCGGTCACGCGCTCAACCCTCGATGGTGCCGCCCGCCTGCTCGATCTTGGCGCGGGCGGAGGCGGACGCCGTGACCCCGCGCACGACGAACTTGCGGCTCACCTCGCCCATGCCGAGCAGCTTGATCGGCCCGGCGGGCCGGCGGACGAGCCCCGCGCCGAACAGCGTCTCGGGCGTGACCTCGACGCCTTCGGCCAGCAGCGCGAGATGCCGGACGTTCACGACCTGCGCCGGCTCCCGGAAGGGATTGGTGAAGCCACGCTTGGGGATGCGCCGGATCAGCGGCATCTGCCCGCCCTCGAACCCCAGGCGGGTCGAGCCGCCGGTGCGGGCCTTGTGCCCCTTCTGGCCCCGGCCGCTGGTCTTCCCGATCCCCGAGCCCGGTCCCCGTCCGACGCGGATGCGCGCGCGGTGCGAGCCGCGCGGCGGCTCGAGGGAGTGCAGGGAGATGTGGGGCGGCGGCGCGTTCGCGGCCTTCGCCTTCGGGGGGGGCCTGCGCTTCGCGGACTTCGTCTTGGTCGTCGCCATCGGTCACTTCCCGTCCTTCACGGGCGTCACCTCGACGAGGTGGCGCACCAGGTAGATCATCCCGCGCAGCGCCGGGTGATCCTTCTTCACCACGACGTCCTGATGGTGCTTGAAGCCCAGCGCTTCCAGGGTGCGCCGCAGCGGCGGCGGCTGGCCGATCGCCGAGCGGATCTGGCGCAGGCGGATCTCGCCCTTGCCGGCCGGCTGTTTGCCGGGGTCCCGCCAGCGAACCCTGATGCGGCGCTTCCGGGTCGGCGGATTCCTAGCCACGGGCCACGGCCTCCTGACGCGCCTTGTAGGGGATCGTGTCCACCTCGATCCCGCGCTCCTTGGCCACGCGCTTGGGCGTGGTCAGGTGCTTCAGTCCGTCGAGCGTCGCGCGCACCATGTTGTGCGGATTGGTGGACCCCAGGCTCTTGGTCAGAATGTCGCGCACCCCGGCGCACTCGAGCACGGCGCGCACGGGTCCGCCCGCGATCACGCCCGTCCCCGAGGCCGCCGGCTTCAAGAGCACCCGTCCCGCTCCGTGGTGGCCCACGACTTCGTGGGGGATGGTGCCGCCGGTGAGCGGGATCTCGGTGAGCCGCCGGCGCGCCGCCTCCACGGCCTTGCGGACGGCCTCGCTCACCTCGTTCGCCTTGCCGGTGGCGATGCCGACGTGCCCCTGCCCGTCGCCCACGGCGACCAGCGCGTTGAAGCTGAACCGCCGGCCGCCCTTGACGACCTTGGCGACGCGGTTGATGGCGATCACGTTCTCGAGGATGCCGTCGCCTTCGCGAGGCGAGCGATCGTCGCGACGCTCCCCGCCGCGGCCGCCACGCCCACCCCGGCCGCGGCCCCGGCCGCCACCACCGCCGCGGCGCTGGCCTCCGCCCCCGCCGCCCCCGCCGCCACCACCGCCGCCACCGCCGCCACCGCCGCCGGCGGGCTCCGCGTGCCGCTCTTCGACCGCCGGCGCAGATGGCTCGGTGGCGGGCGCCTCGCGCTCCGTATCGTTCACCATCAGAACTCCAATCCGCCCTTGCGGGCGCCGTCGGCCAGCGCCTTCACGCGGCCGTGGTACTGGTAGCCGCCGCGGTCGAAGACGACCTTGGCGATACCGCGGGCCTTCGCCTTCTGAGCGATCAGCTGGCCCAAGGCGAACCCCTTGGCCACTTTCCCCTTGCCCTCCACCTGAATGCCTTCGGAGGTGTCCCCGGCGCCGACGAGCGTGGTGCCCGTACTGTCGTCGACGACCTGCGCGTAGATGTGCTTGGACGAGCGGAACACCACGAGCCGCGGGTGCTGCGCCGTGCCGGTCACACGCTTGCGGACCCGGAGGTGGCGCCGGGCGCGGCGGTGCGCGCGGGTCTTGATCTTACGAACGGGTCGCATGGCTTACTTGGTCGCCGCCTGGGCGGTCTTGCCGGCCTTGCGCCGGACCTGCTCGCCCACGTAGCGGATCCCCTTCCCTTTATAAGGCTCGGGCGGCCGGATACTGCGGATCTCCGCCGCGACCTGGCCGACCATTTCCTTGTCCACACCCTCGATCTTCACGATGGTGTTGTTGTCCACCGACAGCTTCACTCCCTTAGGGGCCTCGTACTTCACCGGATGCGAGAAACCCACGACGAGCTGCAGACCGAACGGCCGCACCTCCGCCTTGTAGCCGACGCCCTGGATCTCCAGCTGCTTGCGGAAGCCCTCCGTCACCCCGGCAACCATATTAGCGACCAGGGTGCGCGAGAGGCCGTGCAGCGCCTTGTGGAAGCTCTCGTCGGAAGGGCGCCGCACGACCACGGTGTTTTCCTCCACCACGAGGGTCATCTCAGGATGGAACGTGCGCGTGATCTCGCCCTTGGGGCCGGTGATGACGAGCGTCCGCCCGGTCACCTGCGCGGTGACCCCTTTGGGGAGCGGAACGGGCTTCTTGCCGATACGCGACATCGTGCCTCCTACCAGACCACGGCGAGCAGCTCGCCGCCGAGACGAGCGGACCGGGCCTCACGGTCGGTCATGAGGCCGCGCGGCGTGCTGAGGATCGCCATCCCCAGGCCGTTCTTGACCCGCGGGATCTCGCGCACCTTCACGTAGCGGCGCAGGCCCGGGGCCGACACCCGCTGCAGCTCACGGATGACCGACTGGTCGTTGTGGTACTTGAGGTAGAGTCGCAGCAGTCCGTGACGCCCGTCGTCCAAGACCTTGAAGTCCTGGATGTAGTGGTTGTCGTGGAGCAGCCGGGCGATCTCGACCTTCAGCTTCGACACCGGCATGTCCACGCGGCGGTGCCCCGCCTGGCAGGCGTTGCGCACGCGCGTGAGCATATCGGCGACGGGATCTGTCAGGTTCATTCTCGGTGTCCGTCCTTTACCAGCTGGCCTTGCGCACGCCGGGGATCTCGCCGCGGAGGGCCAGCTCCCGGAAGCAGATGCGACACAGCTTGAACTTGCGCAGCGTGCCGCGACTGCGCCCGCAGCGCTGGCAGCGGTAGTAGCCGCGCACCTTGAACTTCGGCGTCCGCTTGACCTTCTCGACCCAGCACTTCTTCGCCATGCGATCTCCTCAGGCCGCCGTGGCCGGGGGGGGGACGTCGACCCGGAACGGCATGCCCATTTCCTTGAGTAGCGCCATCGCGGTGTCGTCGCGGCGGGCGCTGGTCACGAAGGTGATGTCCATCCCGTGGATGCGCTCGACTTTGTCGTAGTCGATCTCCGGGAAGATCATCTGCTCCTTGAGGCCGATGGTGTAGTTGCCCCGGCCGTCGAAGCTCTTGGTCGGCAGCCCGCGGAAGTCGCGCATCCGCGGCACGGCCACGCTGATGAAGCGGTCCAGAAACTCGTACATGCGCGCGCCGCGCAGCGTCACGCTGCACCCGATCGTGGCGCCCTGCCGCAGGTTGAAGTTCGCGATCGACTTCTTGGCCCGCGTCACCACGGGCTGCTGGCCGGTGATGGCGGCGAGCTCGGTCACCGCGGCCTCCAGCCCCTTGGGGTTCTTGATTGCGTCCCCCATCCCCACGTTGAGCACGATCTTCACCAGCTTGGGGATCTGGTGCGTGTTGCCGAAGCCGAACTGCTGCTGCAGCCGCGGCCGCACGCGCTGCTCGTAATGGTCGAGCAGCCGGGCCCGCGGCGCGGGCTCGGCCGGCGCCGCCGGGGCCGCGGCCGGCTCGGGCGCGCCCTTGGGCGGCTTCGCCGCCTTCTTGTCCTTCTTCTCGGGCTTTTCCTTGGTCTCCGCCATCGTCACTTCACCCGCGGAATCGGCTGGCCGGACTTGACCGCGATCCGCTCGATAGTGCCGTCCTTGTCGCGCCGCCGCCGCACTCGGGTGGGCTCGCTCGACTTGGGGTCGAGGAGCATCACTTTGGCGGCGGCGATCGGCGCGGTGATCTCCACGATTCCGCTCTCGTCCCCTGCCTGCGCGGCGCGCTTGTGCTTCTTCACGACGTTTACGCCTTCGACCACCACGCGGAACTTCTTGGGGAAGACGCGCAGAATCTTCCCTTCCTTGCCGCGGTCGTCGCCGCTGATGACGCGCACACGGTCGCCCTTGGCGAGGTGCAGCTTGTGCCGCGCGGGCTCGGTGCCGCGCACGCGCCGGCTCTTCTTGTAGACGAGCGGCTTCATGTCAGATGACCTCCGGCGCCAACGACACGATCTTCATGAACCGTTTCTCCCGCAGCTCGCGGCCCACCGGCCCGAAGATGCGCGTCGCCCGCGGCTCCCCCTGGTCGGTGATGAGCACGGCGGCGTTCTCGTCGAAGCGGATGTAGGAGCCATCCTTGCGCTTGGTCTCCTTGGCCGTCCGCACGATGACCGCCCGCGCCACCTCGCCCTTCTTGATCTGGCCGGTGGGGATGGCAGACTTGATCGTGACCACGACGATGTCCCCGAGGCCGCCGTAGCGGCGCTTGGACCCGCCGAGCACGCGGATCACGAGGGCGGTGCGCGCCCCCGAGTTGTCCGCGATCCTGACGATCGATTCCTGCTGGATCACGCTCGCCTCCCCTACCGCGCCCGCTCGACGATCTCAACCACCCGCCACCGCTTGGTCTTCGACAAGGGGCGCGTCTCGGCGATGCGCACCGTGTCGCCGGCCTTGGCGCCCAGCTCGTCGTGCGCCGCCACCTGCTTGGTGCGGAGCACCCGCTTCCCGTACAGGGGGTGCGCGAAGCGCCGGACCATCGCGACCGTCACGGTCTTCTGCATCTTGTCCTTCACCACCACGCCGGTGCGGACCTTGCGCCTGCCCCTCATGCGGTCTTCCTCTCGCGCAGAATGGTGCGGATCCGCGCGAGGTCGCGGCGGATCGTGCGGAAACGCAGCGGGTTCTCCACCGCCTCGGTCGCCGAGCGGAACCGCAGCCGGAACCGCTCGTCGGTGAGCTCCGCCAGCTTGCGCTCCAAGTCCTCGACGGAGAGCTGGCGCAGGTCGTCAGGCCGCTGCCTCGCCATGCTAGCGCTCCTCCCGCCGGACGAATTTCGACTTGACCGGGAGCTTGGCCGCCGCCAGGGCCAGCGCTTTGCGGGCCAAGCGCTCCTCGATCCCCTCCAGCTCGAACATCACGCGGCCGGGCTTCACCACCGCCACCCAGCCCTCGGGGTTCCCTTTCCCCTTGCCCATCCGTGTCTCCGCCGGCTTCTTCGTGATCGGCTTGTCCGGGAACAGCCGGATCCACACCTTGCCGCCGCGCTTCATCTCGCGCGTCAGCGCGACGCGCGCGGCCTCGATCTGCCGGTTCGTGATCCACCCCGGCTCGAGCGTCATCAGCCCGTAGTGCCCGAACGCCACGGTGTTGCCGCGCGTGGCCATCCCCGAGGTGCGGCCCTTGAACCGCTTGCGGAACTTGACGCGCTTGGGGGCCAGCATCGCGTCAGGCTCCCGTCGAGTAGGTGCGCCCCGCCAGCTCCTCGGTCATCTCGCGCGTGAAGATCCATACCTTCACGCCGATGGTGCCGTAGGTCGTCTTGGCGGTGGACGTCGCGTAATCGATGTCGGCCCGCAGCGTGTGCAGCGGCACACGGCCCTCGTGGTACCCTTCCGTGCGCGCGATCTCGGCGCCGCCCAGGCGCCCGGCGCACTTGATCTTGATCCCCTGCGCCCCCATGCGCATCGCGCTCTGCACCGCCCGCTTCATGGCGCGGCGGAACGAAATGCGCTGGTTGAGCTGGTGCACCACGCTGTCGCCGACCAGTTGCGCGTTGAGCTCGGGACGCTTGATCTCCTCGACGTTGATCCCGACCTCCTTGCCCGTCAGCTGCGCCAGCTCGTCGCGCAGCTTGTCGACCTCCGCCCCGCGCTTGCCGATCACGACGCCCGGCCGCCCCGTGTGCACCGTCACCGTCACCTTCCCGGGCTTGCGCTCGATGTGCACCTCGGCGATCGCCGCATGCGAGAGCCGCGCCTTCAGATACTTGCGGATCAGGTCGTCTTCCTTCAGGAGCTCGGGGAAGTCGCGCCGGGCGTAGTACCGCGAGCGCCACGGCTTGATGATCCCCAGCCGGAACCCATACGGATGCGTTTTCTGACCCACGTTACCTGCCCTCGCTCTTCTTGCGGGTGGTGCGCCGCTTGGCCTTGCCGGTCGCGGCCCTAGTCTTCTTCGGCGGCTTGGCCTTCGCCTTGGGCGCCGCCGCCTCGGCCTTGGCCTTCGGGGCCCGGGCGGCCGGCGGCTCCGCCGCGGCCGTCGCCCCCGCCACGCGAATCTCCACGTGGCTGGTGCGCTTCTTGATCGGCGTCCCCCGTCCCATCGCGGCCATCGTGAACCGCTTCAGGGTCGGGCCTTCGTTGATGACCGCGTAGTCGACCCGCAGCTGGTCCTCATCG
>QHVC01000139.1 GCA_003222205.1 Gemmatimonadota bacterium
CCTCGAGCCCCACCGCCCAGCCGCACACGGCCCCGTTGGCCCGGCGGAGCAGGTCCAGCGTATGCGACAAGTCCGCGGGCGGGAGCAGCCCGCGCCGGGATCCCCAGGCCCGGACGGCCGGAGGGAGGGTCACGCCCAACGTGAGGAGCACGCCGCCGGCCGCCGCGAGCACCGCCCACGACCTGCCCAGCCAGACGCCGGCGACGACAGCGGCGAGGCCCAGCACGCGGAACCCGCGCGCCAGCCACACCGCCCGGCCGCTCATGTGTGGTTGATGCGGCTGGCGGCGGCGGCGGCGCCGAACCCGTTGTCGATGTTGACCACGGTGACCCCGCTGGCGCAGGAGTTGAGCATCGCGAGCAGCGCCGCGAGCCCGCCGAACGACGCGCCGTAGCCGACGCTGGTGGGCACCGCGATCACCGGGACTTTCACCAGCCCACCGACGACACTCGGCAGGGCGCCCTCCATTCCCGCGACCACGATGATCACCGCGGCGTGACGCAGCGCGTCGGTCTGGGTGAGCAGCCGGTGGATGCCGGCGACGCCGACGTCGGTCAGCCGCTCGACGCGGTTGCACAACGCCCGGGCCGTCACGGCCGCCTCTTCGGCCACCGGCAGATCGCTCGTCCCCGCCGTCACGACCAGGACGGTCCCCCGCCCCGTCGGCGCCGGCTCGGGATCAGCCGGCAGGTACACCGTCCGGCCCAGGACATTTACTTCCGCCCGCGGAAACCGGCCCGCCAGCGCCTCGCGGTGCTCGGCCTCGGCGCGCGTGGCGAGGAACGTCCCCGAGGCGGTCGCGAGCCGCTCGGCGATCGCGACCACCTGCCCCGCGGTCTTCCCGAGACAAAAGACCACCTCCTGATGCCCCTGCGTGAGGGGCCGGAGGTGGTCGATGGTGGCGAACGGCAGCCGCTCGAACACGCGCTCCACGTCGTCGAGCTTCACGCCGCGACTCCGACCTCCCGCCGCTCCAGGTAGCGGGCGAAGATCGCCTCCGCCTCCGCCATGGACTCGATCTGGAAAAGCCGCTCGCGCAACCCCGCCGCGCCCGGCACCCCCCGCGTGTACCAGCCGAAGTGCTTGCGAAACTCCAGCGCGGTCTTGCGGGTGTCGCCCTGGATCCGTAGCGCGAGGCGCGCGTGTTCCAGGGCCGTCGCGAACCGCTCTTCAGGCTCCGCGTCGGGGCGCTTGGGCCGCCCCGCGAGGAGATCCTGGGCCTGCGCGAACAGCCACGGATTCCCGAAGGATCCGCGCGCGATCATGACGCCGGCGCAGGCGGTGTGCCGGCGCATCGCCACGACGTCCTCGGGAGTCTGGATGTCCCCGTTGCCGATGACCGGGATCTCCAGCGCCTCGACGACGGCGGCGATCTCGTCCCAGTTCGCCTTGCCGGCGAACATCTGGGTGCGGGTGCGCGCGTGCAAGGTGAGCGCCTGGACGCCCGCGTCCTGGCAGCGCAGGGCGATGCTCTTGGGGTCCCTGGTCGCTTCATCCCAGCCGCTGCGGATCTTGACGGTCACCGGCAGGTGCGTCGCGCCGCGCACAGCGCGGAGGATGCCGGTCACCAGTCCCAGGTCCTTCAAGCACCCGGAGCCGCCGTTGTTGCGGACGACCTTCTTGACGGGGCAGCCGAAGTTCACGTCGATGAAGTCCGGCCGGCACGCCGCGGTCACCATCTCCGCCGCCTTGGCCATCACCGGGGCGTCGGCGCCGTACAGCTGGATCCCGATCGGCCGCTCGGCGTCCTCGAAGCGCATGTCCTCGAACAGGGCGTGGATGCCGCGCGACACCCCGACCGCCGAGATGAATTCGGACACGACGACGTCGGCGCCGAACCGCCGGGCGATGAGGCGGAACGGCGACTCCGACACCCCGGCCATGGGGGCCAGGAACAGCGGCACGTCGTGGGCGACGCGGTACGGGAACCTCATGGAAGACAACGTAATGGCGCGTTGCGGACGAGGCAACCAGTCATTACGTTTCGCGCCCGTCACACCTGGAGCGCTCGGTCCGTGCGACTACGTGAGTTCTTCTCCGAAGACGCCATCAAGCTCGACCTGCAGGCGACCAACAAGGACGCCGTGCTCAAAGAGCTCGTGGGGCTCTTGAAGCTCGACGACAAGGCCGACGCCATGTTGTTCAAGATGCTGAAGCGGCGCGAAACGCTCGGGTCGACCGGCATCGGCCAGGGGATCGCGATTCCGCACTGTCGCTCGCTCGTCGTGAATCGGCTGCGCGTCGCGTTCGGCCGGCGCTTGGAAGGCGTGGACTTTAAAGCGATCGACGACCGGCCCGTGCACTACTTCTTCCTCATCGTCGCACCGCCCCTCGAGGTGTCCAACCAATATCTGCCGGTCCTCGGCAAGATCGCCCAGTTCGCCAAGGAATCGGACGTCCCTACGCGGCTGGCGAAGCTCAAGTTGTCTACGGAGTTCCTGGAGCTGCTGGAGGAAAAGAACATCTAGACGTTACACGTTTGCACGACGGCCCGTTGCCCGTGCGTGCAATCAACCCCTCGCGCACGAAAATGGTGATGGTCCTCCCGCCATCCCCTGCCATCCTTCGCACATGGGCGATTTCAAGACTCTTCGGGCCTGGCAAGCGGCGAGAGATCTCGTCGTTGCGTCCCGGAAGGCGATACGTCAGCTGCCAACAGACGAGCGGTTTCTCCTGGCGGATCAGTGGAGACGAGCCGTCCAAAGCACGGGGGGCGTTGGACTACTTACCCGAGTCTGAGCTTAAATCGCTGCAACTCAAGCGCGCGAACTGCGCACGAATGACCTTCGGGTTGTTGCGGAAGATGACGGATTCGGTGCGGTAGGGCTTGTCGGGCAACGTGCCGTCATGCCGTCGGCAACGCATTACTTCGCGACTGCATTCAGGACGGAGCGCGCCCCCTGCACCACCTCCGAATCGCCCGGGAACCGCCGCATCGCCTCGCGGGCCGCCGCCACGGCCGCCGTCGTATCCCCCGCACCAAGCAGCGCGCGCGGCAACAGTGCCCACGCCGGCACAAGCGCGCTGTCCACCGCGGTGGCCGCCCGCAGCTGCTCCACGGCCGGACGCCACAACCCCGCCGTCGCGTAGTATCGCGCCAGGTCGAGGCGGGGGCCCGCGACCTGGGGGGCCAGAGCGATCGACTCCCGCAACAGCTGCTCGCCGCTACCCCAGTGCCCGGCCGCGAACTCGTCCTTGCCCTGGAGCCAGAGCGTGCGGTAGGAACGGGGGGCGTCGCGCGTCAACGCCCGGTACTGCGCCTCGTCGTCGTGCCAAGCCGGGATTCGCACGAGGGTCCGTGCGGCGCCGGCCACGAGCACGGTGACTAGCAGGACCAAGCGTCCCCGGGGTGGCCACGGCAACGCCACTCCCACCGCCGCAAGTGCGAAGCAAATGCCCCACGATGGCAGATACATCGTGCGCTCGGCGACCAGCACCTCCGTCGGAATCAGCACGTTGGCTACCGGGGAGACCGTGACGACGAGCCAGGCCAGTGCCAAGGCCAGCCCCGGCACCCGCCCTCGCCAGCGCCACGCCGCCCAGGCGGCCGCGATCCAGATGATGAGCCCGAGCCCGTGAGCCAGCGTGAAACCGGTGGACACCACCAGCTCCCCCGGTGAGTAGTCCGCTGACAGATGGGCCGGGAACAGCAGCAGCCGCCACCACTGCAGTGAGATGGGGATCATCGCCCAGACCCGCTGGAACAGGTTGAGATGCTCCAGTCCCAGTGCGAGACCGCCGGAGGCAAAGCGCCCGGTCGTGTACACCCCGCGCAGCACGAAGTACGCGGCGATCGGCACCGTGGCGGCGAGCGCCGGCAGCACCGCGGCCCCCGGCCGGACGCGTCGGGCGAGGAGCACGAGAAGGATCGCGGCCGGCAAGGTGACGGCGTGCTCCTTCGACGCGATCGCGAAGGCGGCGGCCAGCGCGACGCCGAAGAGATAGCCGCGGTGTCGCCCGACTTGCAGCGCGCACAGCAGGGCGGCCGCGTACCCCGCCGCCGCCATCGGCTCCGCCCGTCCGACGACGTTGGCGACCGCCTCCACGTGCACCGGATGGACCGCGAACAGCAGCCCCGCTACGAGGCCGGTGCGGACATCGGCGAGTTGGCACGCGAGCACGGTGAGCAGCGCGGCCGCCATCCCGGCCCAGAGCACGTTGACGAGGTGAAACCAGCTCGAGCTCCCGACGAGCCGGTAATCGAGCGCGTAGGACGCGAGCACCGCCGGACGCCAGGTGACTCCGCCGAATCCAGCGGGCCAGTAGGGCTCCCTCAGGACGGCGCCGAGCGAGGGGGGATGGACGAGCAGCGGCCGCTCGACGATGACCCAGCGATCGTCGCTGACGAAGCCGTTGCGGATGGATGGGAGAGCGACGGCGACGGCTAGAAGCCCAGCCGCGAGGGCAGCGTCTCGGACGCTCAGCACGTGGAACGTGCCGTCGTGCCGTCGGGTAACGTGAAGCCTACTCCCACTCGATCGTCGCCGGGGGCTTCGAGCTCACATCGTACACCACCCGGTTCACGCCCTTCACCTCGTTGCTGACGCGGCTGGAGATCCGGCCCAGCACCTCCGGCGGGAAGCTGAACCAGTCCGCCGTCATCCCGTCGCGACTCGTCACCGCGCGCAGCGCCACCACGTGCTCGTAGGTGCGGCCGTCGCCCATCACGCCGACCGACTTGACGGGCAACAACACGGCGAACGCCTGCCAGATCTGATCGTACAAGCCGGCGGCGCGGATCTCAGCGATATAGATCGCGTCCACCCGGCGTAGCACCTCGAGGCGCTCCTCGGTGACGGGGCCCAGGATGCGGATCGCCAAGCCCGGTCCGGGGAACGGGTGCCGCCCCACGATTTCAGCGGGGAGGCCCAGCTCCCGCCCCACCTGACGCACTTCGTCCTTGAACAGCTCGCGCAACGGCTCGATGAGCTGCCACGGCAAGTCGGGGCGCAGGCCCCCGACGTTATGGTGCGTCTTGATGGTGACCGACGGGCCGCCGAACGGCGACGACGACTCGATTACGTCAGGGTAGAGAGTGCCCTGGACTAGGAACCCAACGTCGCCCGTCACGTGCCGCGCCGCCTCCTCGAACACGTCGATGAAAGTGTGCCCAATGCGCCGCCGCTTCTCCTCGGGATCGTCCACCCCTGTGAGCTCTTTCAGGAACCGCTGCCCTGCGTCCACCACGCGCAGATCGATCCCGAGGTGCTTGCGGAACGTCCGCTCCACTTGCTCACGTTCGTTCAGGCGCAGCAGCCCGTGATCCACGAAAATGCACGTGAGCCGGTCGCCGATCGCCCGGTGCACCAGCACCGCCGCGACCGCGGAGTCCACACCGCCCGAGAGACCGCAGATGGCCCGGCGCTTCGGTCCCACGAGCGCCCGGATCTTGGCGATCTCCTGCTCGACGAAGTGTCCCGGCGTCCAATCCGGCTCGCAGCGGCAGATGCCGAACAGGAAGTTGTGGAGGATTTCCGTCCCCCGCGCCGTGTGCGCCACCTCGGGGTGGAACAACACGCCGAACAGGGGCCGCGTCTCGTGCCGCATCCCCGCCACGGGCGCGTTGGCGCTCACCGCCGTCACCCGGAAGCCGGGAGGCGGCGCGGCGATCTTGTCGCCGTGGCTCGCCCATACCGTGATCATGGCGCCGGTCTCAAAGCCGGCAAAAAGCCCCGCATTTTCCCGAATGGCGATCTCGGCGCGACCGTATTCGCGCTCGCTCGACGGCGTGACGGCGCCACCGGACAGGTGCGCGAGCAGCTGCATCCCGTAGCAGATCCCGAGGAGGGGGGTGCCCAGATCCAGGAGCTCGGGGGCCGCCGTCGGGGCGCCGGGGTCGAACACCGAGTTGGGTCCGCCGGAGAACACGATGCCTTTGGCGTCGAAGCGGCGCACGAACTCCACGTCGCTGCCCTTGGCGGCCGGATGAATCTCGCAATACACGTGGGCTTCGCGGATGCGCCGCGCGATCAGCTGCGTGTATTGGGAGCCGTAATCGAGGATCAGGATCCGGTTCACGCCTGGTACCAGGTGGTGGGCTCGGCGGTCTCGCCGCGCAGCAGGTCCTCGAGCGACTCGCGCTGCCGCGCGACGTAATAGCGGTCGCCTTCGACCAGCACTTCGGGCGGCCGGGGGCGCTGGTTGTAGGTGGAGCTCATCACGAACCCGTAGGCGCCCGTCCCCAGCACCGCGAGCAGCTCGCCCGGCTCGACCATGGGGAGCCTGCGGTCCAGGGCCAGGAAGTCGCCGGACTCGCAGATCGGGCCCACCACGTTGACGAGCTGCTCCTCGCGCTTGCCGTCCCGCAGCGGCACGATCTCGTGGTGGGCGTTGTAATGGCTGGGGCGAACGAAGTCCGTCATCCCCGCATCCACGATGACGTACTCCTTGCCGCCCGAGTGCTTGCGGTAGAGCACCTTGGTGAGCAGCACCCCGGCGTTGGCGACGAGGTAGCGGCCAGGCTCGCACAGCAGGCCCAATCCGGCCGCCTTGACGGGCGGGATGACCGCGGCGGCGAATTGTTTGGGGGTGGGCGCCTTCTCGTTGTGATAGCGGACGCCGAGGCCGCCGCCCACATCGAGGGCCTCGAGGGAATCGATCCCCGAGGCTTTCAGCCCCGCCACCAGCTCGACGAGCTTCACGGTGCCCCGGTGATACGGCTCGACCTCGGTGATCTGCGAGCCGATGTGCATCGCCAGCCCCCGCAGCTTGAGCAGCGGCTCGGCGCTGATGCGCTTGGCGACAGCCACGACCTCGTCGTAGGGTACGCCGAACTTCGCCGTCTTCTCTCCGGTCTTCGTGTAGGGGTGCGTTTCGGTGGCGACGTCGGGATTGACGCGGATGCCGACGCGCGCGGGCTTGCCGACTCGCTTCGCCGCCGCGATCACGGCCTCGAGCTCGGCCGCCGACTCGATGTTCAGAAACCCAACGCCCGCGCGAATCGCCTCGTCCAGCTCGACCGGCGTCTTCCCCACACCGGAGAACACGACGGCATCGGGGTCGAACCCCCCGAGCAGGGCCCGGCGCAGCTCGCCTACTGAGACGATGTCCGCCCCGGCGCCGAGCTGCTTCAGGACCCGCAGCACGCCGATGTTCCCGTTGGCCTTGACCGAGTAGCAGATGCGGTGGCGGATGTCCTTGAGGGCGTCATCCAGGGCGTGGTACTGCGCGCGGATCAGGTTGGCGCTGTAGACGTAGGCGGGAGTGCCGACCCGCTCCCCGATGGCGCGCAGCAGCGCCGGGTCGAAGCCTAGTACGCCTGCGCCCACACCGCCTCCGCGACGCTCTTGGCGCCGCACCACATGCACGTCGCCGGCGGCTCGGGGCTCCGGAACTCGGCATCCGGCAGCACCCGGATCGTGGCCGCGGTCGCTTCCTTGATCTCCGCCTCGCACGTCGCGCGCCCGCAGAAGCCGCCGTAAGCGAAACCGCCCCCACCAGTCATGAACTCGAGAAACTGCGCCTTCGTCGCTCCACGGATCGAGTGCCGCTCGCGGCGCTCCCGGGCCGTCGCGAGCAGGGCCTCCTGGATCTCGCTCAAGGCGATCCTGGCGGCGGCCGCAATCCCGTCGAGCTTCATCGGCGCCTTGCCGCCCGTGCGCCGGGCCGCCGTCGCCTGGCCTGCGGCGATGTCGCGGGGACCGATCTCGAGCCGCAGCGGCACACCCTTGGCTTCCCAGTCGAAGTACTTCGCCCCGGGTTTCATGCTCTCGCGCAGGTCGAGCTCGACACGAATCCCGGCCCGCGCGAGCTCGTCTTTCACCTGTGACCCGACACCCGACACCTGGGTTTTCTCTTCATCCGACTTCCAGATCGGCACGATCGCGACCTGGACCGGAGCGAGCTGCGGTGGCGCGATGAGGCCGTTGTCGTCGGAATGGGTCATGATCAGCCCGCCGATGAGTCGCGTCGATACGCCCCACGACGTGTTCCACACGAAATCCAGACCGCCCGCCGCCGTCTGGTACTTCACCTCGAACGCCTTGGAGAAGTTCTGGCCGAGGTGGTGCGAGGTGCCCGCCTGGAGCGCCTTGTTGTCCTGCATCAGCGCTTCGAACGCGTAGGTGCGCAGTGCGCCCGCGAACTTCTCGCTGTCGGTCTTCACGCCGGTGAGCACCGGCATCGCCATCCACTCCTCGGCGAATTTACGGTACAAACCGAGGATCATCCGGGCCTCCCGCTCCGCGTCGGCGTCGGTGGCGTGGGCGGTATGCCCTTCCTGCCACAGGAACTCGGTGGTGCGCAGGAACAGCCGCGTCCGCATCTCCCAGCGCACCACGTTCGCCCACTGATTGAGCAGCAGGGGCAGGTCGCGATAGCTCTGGATCCACTTCGCGAACATCGCGTAGATGATGGTCTCGGAGGTCGGCCGGATGATGAGCGGCTCCTCGAGCGCCGATGCGGGGTCGGGCGCCACGGCCCCGGACCCCGACTTGCCCGTCGCCTTGAGGCGGGTGTGGGTGACCACCGCGACTTCCTTGGCGAACCCCTCCACGTGCTCGGCCTCTTTCGCCAGGAAACTCATCGGGATGAACAGCGGGAAGTAGGCGTTGTGGTGCCCCGTCGCCTTGAACATGTCGTCCA
>QHVC01000142.1 GCA_003222205.1 Gemmatimonadota bacterium
CAAAACCGGGGGTTGCAGGTTCGATTCCTGCCGGGCCTGTTCGAGAGCTCAAGTCGATGACTGAGTTGCGCCTCTTCCTGTCACATCTTGAATGCAAGGACTTCCCTCCCGTCGCGCACATACAGCATCCCCGTGATGCGATCGAGCTCGAACTCGGGCTGCTTCTCCTCCAGCCACACGCGCCTCACCACGCGGCCATCATCTTTGTGAATTCGGAGGAACACCGGGCGCTTGTGCCCGGTGCTGTCCTCTTCCTCCGCCACGCTGTATACGTAGTCTCGCGCCTGTTGGCTCGCCGCGTAGCGCTCGCCGATCTTGGGGAACGAGAAACTCGGATCGTAAATCGGTGGGCTGCCTGGGTCGTTGGCATTCAAGATGCTCCCCGCGACGTCCGCCGCGACGGCCAGCACACCCACAGCCGCGAGCGCTACCTTGCCGAGCGTGCTCCTCCCTGGTGCCGGATGGTACGTGTGGTAGCGCTCGGCGCCCGTCGAGTCGAGCAGCAGCACGTTCTGGCGGCCGATGAGCAGCAGCCCGCTGCCGCGGGGCTCGATCTGGTACGGCTCGTCGCCCCCCTCGAAGGCGAGCTGTCTCACCTCGGTCGCCTTGCCGTCGTCCAGGCTCACGGCCAGGAGCTTCTGGTCCGTCGCGACGTAGAGACGGCCCCCGCTGACCGTGAAGGGCGTAACATGCTTCAGGCCCTTCACCTGCCTGCGCCAACGCGATGCGCCCGTGGCGGGGTCGATCAGGTCGAGCCATGACTTGCCGGTATTCCCCGTATCACCCCGCAGCGCGATCCCGCGGGGGGTCACCTCGAGTTGCGTGATCGGCGTCGGAAACCCAGGCGGCTCGGCCCAGAGTGGCATGCCATCGCGCGTGCGGATTGCTTGAAGCCGCCTCTCGAACGGCACATATACGACGCTGTCCACGAGCAGCATCGTGCCATGGCCGCGCCCCAGGCCCAAGAGGTTCTTCACCGGCCTGCCCGGAGCCGGCGGCTTCTTACCCTGGAGGCTGTCCGCGCGCCACAGCCACTCGCCGGTTCCGGCGTGCACCAGCACGGGTCCGTCTTTGGAGACGTAGAGGATGAATGTGCTGTCCGAGACCCACACCGCTGGCTGGAGCCCGATGTAGTCCGGCCCGCCGGATTCGGGTGGTTTATGGAACGGCTGCACGTGCTCCCAGCGCACGTCCCCGGTCGCGAGGTCCGCGGCAACGAGCACCGGCTTGAGCGAGTCGTTCGATCCGTATGCCAGGAACAGTCCCCGCTCGGGGATCGGCAGGTATGGCTGCACATCTCCCGGCGGCGGCATCCGCCACTTGGTGGCTCCAGTGACCAAATCGATCAACTCGACCTGACCTCCGACCCGCACCGTGGCGAACGGGCTCCGCCCGATGGCGCCGTAACTCGGCGGCTCGAGGCTCTTCAGGTCGTCTCGTTTCCACTGGACGAGCCCCGACTCAGCGTCGAGACCCACAAGCCCGTCGGCCGTCGCCACGACGACACTGCCGACGGGCGTGACCCGGACGAACGAGATGGGCGCGGTCGCGGTGTAGCGCCACAGGGGCGTGCTCTGCGCCACGAGCTGCGCGGCTACAAAGAAGAGAGTGGCGGTCAAGTGGAGCGCGAGGCGCATAACTCCTCCCCTCGGAGCGTGTCAGATACTGTGGCTCGTCCGGCCTCAAGGAGTCAAGTTTCGCCTCGAGCTCGGAACGCTGCGCATTAAACGCGGCGGCTTCGGGCGCGCGGACCGGTTGTGGTGCCGGTGCCGTCGGTGCCGTCGCTGAATTACGTCAGTTACCAGATAATTCTGCGGAGGTCTGGATTTGAGGCTGGGTCCAGAAAATACGAAGCCTCGTAGCGAGTTAACCGCTGCGAGGCTTCTCATTGGCTAGGCGGAGTCTCACGGCAGCGGCGTTCCCCGCGCCCAGGCAGCAGCCGAGACGGCCTCGCAGTGGAAGGTCTCCTGCGGAACCGGAACCTCGATCGCATCGCCCCTCGCAACGGCCGCCTCGATCTGGGCATCTGTGAGGAGGTGCTCGTTAGCGGCGGCCTTGCTCGTGAAAAGCACGAGGATTGGCTCCCAAGCCACGTCGAAGTCCGCTCCGCCCGGGAAATCCATCAGGTGGTCGTGGCCGATGACCCCGCTGCCGTCGCCGGGGCCGTACACCGAGGGCATGATCGCCGCCGCCGCGCCTGCGATTAACGGCCCGTGGTCGGGGCAGTTCTCCACCGGCTTGTGCTGGCAGAGAACCAGTCCAACGGTTGATCCCACCGGATAAACGGGCACGAAGAACGGCGACCAGGCTCGAGGATTCGCCTCGAGCGGCGCGTGCAGCGGTGTGCTCACAAAGCCGATGACACCGGCCCGCTCGTCGTTGTAAACGGGCTCGAGCACGCTCTGTCCCAGGAGCCGCTCGCCGCTCGGAATCGAACCCGCGCTACCCGACGTAGCCGCAAGGGCGGCGCCAAGCTTCTCGCCCTGGAACTAGGTCGGCGCCTCGCGGCAGCTCACCAGGAACAAGGAGGCAACGACCGACCCGGTGATCCGCGATATGTAGGTTCCCATGAGCACTCCCAGCTAAAGGAAGAATCCCGGTTAGCCGCACTGGCGGCCCCGATGACGACGCCGCCCTCTGTTACCTGTTTGGGCATGACATACGTGGGGACGCAACTTGCTGAGATCCGTTATCGCTGGTACGCTCTGAGATCGGCGACAGCGTACGCGCCCGCGCCGAGATTGTCAACTTGCGCAGTAGAGGTCCCCTCCAACTTCCCACCCGGGAGGCCATATGCGTCGCCGTATCCGTCTATGGATGGCGTACCTGGCAGCGATCGTGGTTGCCGGATGTAGCGATCCGACGCCCGCGAGCACGATCGTCGGCAGCGCCGCGCTGGTCGCCAGCGTGCAGAGCGATCTGGCGCCGCCGGTCGTCTTCAACACACAGATGCGCTCCGACCTCGAGGTCCCGGCGTGCGCCACCGAGTCGAAGGGCCTTGCCCAGATCATGATCTTGCAGGACGGCACCATCAAGGCGTTGGCCGTCATCAACAACAAGGGCGACGAGAGCGTGCGGTTCGGACACATTCATCACCGGCTCTCGGGGCAGGCCAGCGGCCCGATCATCTGGTGGCTCACCACGCCGGTCGGCACCAACCTGCACCTCACCGACCGGCACATCGAGGTGCGGAACGAAGGAGTCTTCGTGGCCAACCCGCATTTCGCCACCGCGGCGCAGGCGCTGTCCGAGCTGCTCAGCCACCCGGGCGATTTCTACGTCAATTTCCACTCGGACATCTGTCCGGCGGGGTTTGCTCGCGGGTTCCTGCCCTGAGGCGTTGCGGTTCGACTCCTGGCGGACCTGCTTGGGCCGCGACGAGGGTGTCGCGGCCCTTCGCAGGTCGTGGCACCTAGAACCCCGAGACCGTCGCGGTCACGGCGTCCGCGTTCATGAAGCACACGGACCGGCCCCGGCACCCGATGCCCCGGGTGTCGGTCCAGGCGGGATGCGCGTCCTGTCCAATGCCCGCCACGCCGATGTAGTCGCCGATGAAGAAACCGCCGAACCCGTCGAACAACGGGTCGCTCGGGCCGGAGCTCACGAGCACCTGCGTCCCGAACGAAGCCCCGAGGTCCGTGGAAGTCGCGAGCCACGTGTTGTACAAGCGGTTGTTCGGCGTGTCATCCCGCTGCAGGAAGGCGACGTGCACGAGGCCGTTGTCCGGGGACGATGTGATCCACGGGAAGAAGTGGTCGGCCGTTGAGAGGTCGCTGTTCACGATAAAGGAGGGCTCCCAGGTCAGGCCGCCGTCCACCGAGCGGCTGAAGCGCGCGTCCGCGTTGCCCCTGCGATAGTCGCCCCACACCACGTACAGGTTCCCGCTGGTGCAGCCGGCGATCGACGGGAACGAGTTGCCCCGGTAGTGCGAGTTCTTGAGCGGAAACGGGATCTCGTAGATGTCGTCCACCTTCACGGCGGCGGCGAACGTGTTCCCGCCGTCCAACGACGCCGCTACCATCGCCTTGGTGCCCCCCGTGTAGTTCTCGAACACCACGTAGACCTGGCCGTCCGGTCCGGGCGTCGGCACCGACCCCTGGTCAATGTTCTGCGTGGGCGAGCCCACGCGGTTCGGGCCGGTCCACGTCAGGCCACCGTTGTCGGAATACGACAGCACGATCGGCGACTCGATGTAGGCGCCGGTGATGCGGTTGAATTTGAAGCGCGTCCAGGACACGTAGATCCGGCCGACATACGGACTCCCCGGCCGCGTATCGACCGCCACAAACGGCTTGTCGTTGATGTACTCGAAGGTCGGGTCGTTGCCGCCGAGCAGGTCAAAGACCACGAAGCCCCGGAACTGGATCGTCTGGAGGTCGGTCGAGCGGCTGACGTAGATCGAGGTCGTAGGGTCCCCGCGGTCGAACCCGATGCACACGCTGTAGGCGGCTCCGTCGGGCCCGAACGCGGTCGAGGGATCGCCCGCCACGAGCGTGCCGGGCCCCAGCGTTGTCCCGCCCCCAACGTCGTTCCACGACGCCCCGCCATTGGACGAGGCGTACACACCGCACTGAGCATCGCCGTTGCGGTAGTCGTTCGCCCCGCCGAACAGCCGCTGCGGGTTGTTGGGGTCGACGGAGATGGGCGTTTCGTCCTGAGGGGCAAAGAAAAGGTCCTGGTTCATCGCGACGTTCGTGCCTACGTTCGGAGCGCTCAGGCTCGGGACGTCGAAGATCCCGGGCTCAGTTGGCTCGACGAAGTTCGGCTCGACTACCATGACGCCGGAGAGTTGGGGAATCTGACCAATCTGCCCACCGATCGACCCATCGAGGAGGCCGAGCTGGGGATTGGGCGCCATGGGTTGAGAGTGGTCGCTACACGCCGCAACCGCCAGCGCGCAGCCGAGAAGCGCGAGCCACCGTTTCATGTGTGTCTCCTTGGGACTCGAAAGACCGGGCAGGTCCTTGTGGCACGAGCCCAACAACATTCCCAAAGAGCGAGTCCTAGGGTGGCTCCTCAGGAACCGAGAGTCCGGGCTCGGCGCCGTTGCACGAGCCCAGCACGTTTCTCAAGGACCGAACCTGAGCAAGTCCGGTACCAAACGAAGTGAGGAGGCCGCGCCCCATCACTGCACGCCGGGAGGATTCGTGGATCGCTACACTGATGCAACCGCTGTACAGATGACGTTGGGTGGCTGCGGCGCAGCCGCTGCGCCCGGCCTGTCTCGCGCGCAACTCCCACGTCGACGTGTGACGCGCACGCCACGGCGCTGGGCGTGGCTGTGCGTTGCCGTGCTGCTCCGGGCCACCCCGGCTCTCGCCCAGACCCCGATCCCCGCGGCCCGCCTGACGCGCGGCACCTTGAGCTTCGACGGCCACGCGACGCTCGGCGATTTCGTCGGGACGACCGACTCGGTCCGCGGGGAGATGACCGGAGGTTCCGACCTCGCCGCCATCCGTGGCTGGGTGGAGGGTGTGGTGGTGGCGCTGCACACCGGCAACGGCAAACGCGACACGGACCTCCGCAAATCTATGGAGGTCGACTCGTTTCCCACGATGCGCTTCGACCTGGCCCGCGTTGTCATCGCCGATGAACAGCTCCCGAGCGACAGCACCGCGGTGACGCTGCACGGCCGGTTGACGATCCACG
>QHVC01000153.1 GCA_003222205.1 Gemmatimonadota bacterium
GCAGCCGACGTGGGTGCCGGTGAGCCCCAGGTCCTGGCGGAGGAAGTCGCTCAAGAGGAGCCGCGGCTCGACGTCGCGCCGGTACTGGATCCCGTTGACGGTCACGTCGATCGTCACGTGCGGGCATCCTCGGAAAACGAAGGGCCAACGTTATCCCCCACGCCACGGGGCGGCAAGGCGAAGCGGCTGCTACATTCGCCGTCTATGCACCGCCGCGAAGGTCTCGCCAAGCTCACCGGACGCGAGCGCTACGTGGACGACCTGCCCCTGGACGACTTTCTCTGGGGCGCCACCGTCCGCAGCCCGGCGTCGCGCGGTCGCGTCACGGCGGTGCGGTTCGGGAGAGGCATCGACTGGTCCCAGTTCGTCGTCGTCGACAGCCAGGACCTTCCCGGGCCCAACGAGATCCTGCTGATCGAGCGCGACCAGCCGGTGCTCGCGGCGGGATACGTGCGCCACGTGCACGAGCCGGTGCTGTTGCTCGCGCACCGCGATCGCGTCGCGCTGCGCCGCGCGGTCGCCGCGGTGACGATAGAGGTCGCGCCCGAGCCCGCGGCGCTCGACTTCCGCGTGCCGCCGCGTCCGGAGCAGATCCAGTACGGCGCCGACAACGTCCTCAAGCACCTGCGGATCGAGAAGGGCGATGTGGAGCGGGCACTGGCCACGGCGCCCGTCGTCGTCGAAGGGGTCTACGAGACCGGCGCGCAGGAGCACGTCTACCTCGAGCCGCAGGGGATGATCGCCCACATGGACGGCGACGTGCTCGTCGTGCGCGGCTCGATGCAGTGCCCTTACTACGTGGTGAAGGCGCTGACGCACGCGTTGAATCGGGACGAGCAGCACGTGCGCGTCGTGCAAACGCCAACGGGCGGCGGATTCGGCGGCAAGGAGGAATACCCGTCCACCATCGCCCTGCACGCGGCGCTGCTGGCATTGAAGAGCGGACGGCCGGTGAAGCTGGTGTATGACCGCACCGAGGACATGGCGGCGACCACCAAGCGGCACCCGGCGCGCGTGCGGCACCGCACCGGCGTGACCAGGGACGGCAAGCTCGTGGCGCAGGACATCGAGGTGGTGATGGACGGCGGCGCGTACGTGACGCTGTCCCCCGTCGTGCTGTCGCGCGGGATCATTCACGCCGCGGGTCCCTACGCGTGCGAGCACGTGCGCATCGACGGCCGCGCCATGTTCACGAACGCCGTGCCGTTCGGCGCGTTCCGCGGTTTCGGCGCGCCGCAAACGCACTTCGCCGGGGAGCGCCACATGGATGTCGTGGCGCACCGGCTGGGGATCGACCCCGCGGAACTGCGGCGCCGCAACCTACTGCGCGACGGGGAGCGCACCGCGACGGGCCAGGTCGTGAACGACGGCACCGACCGCGTGGCGGTGCTCGAACGAGCCCTGGCGTTGGCGGACTACGACAAGAAGCGCGCCGCGAACAAGGCCGGCGGCACGACGCGGCGCGGCATCGGCATCGCCACCTTCCACCACGGCGCGGGCTTCACCGGGAGCGGTGAGGTGATGCTCTCCTCGCGGGTCGATGTCGCGGGCCTGCCCGACGGCCGCATCGAGGTGCTGTCCGCGAACATCGAGATGGGGCAGGGAACGATCACCGTCTTCACCGCGCTCGCCGCCGCGCGGCTCGGCCTCACGCCTGACGACGTCGTGGTCGCCGAGGCCGACACGGCGCGCGTGCCCAACAGCGGGCCGACCGTGGCGTCGCGCACCTCGATGGTCGTGGGGCGGCTGGTCGAGCGCGCCTGCGACGATCTCCGAAGGCGGGTGAACACCGGGGGAAGGGGGAAGGGCGAGGGGTTGAAGCGGGCAATCATGGACTGGCATCGCGCGCATCCGGGTGGCCGACTCGTGGGGAGCGCGACGTACGAACGCCCGCCGGGGATCGCCTGGGACGATCACACCTACACGGGCGACGCCTACGGGGCATTCGCCTGGGCCGCCTACATCGCCGAGGTCGAGGTAGACCTGCGCACGTACACGACGCGCGTCACCGACTTCGTCGCGGTCCAGGAGATCGGCAAAGTCCTCCACGAGACGTTCGCGCGCGGGCAGGTGCAGGGCGGCGTAGCACAGGGTATCGGTTGGGCGCTGCTCGAGGACTGCAAGTGGCAGGATGGCGCCATGGCCAACGCCCAACTGACCAACTACCTGATCCCCACCACCGAGGACCTGCCGCCGATCCGCGTCGCGTTCCTCGAGAACCCCTACCCCCACGGCGCGCAGGGCGCGAAGGGTTTGGGCGAGCTGCCGATCGACGGCCCCGCGCCCGCGGTGCTCAACGCCGTCGCGGATGCGCTCGGAGTCGAGCCGACGACGATCCCGCTGACACCAGAACGACTCATGGAGATCGCGGAACGCGGAGCGCGGAACGCGGAACAGCGCCGCCAGTGATTACACTCGCGTTCACGCTCAACGGCGCGCCCGCGACCGTCGAGATAGATCCCGCCGATCGCCTGCTCGACGTGCTGCGCGAGCGGCTCGGCTTGACGGGCACGAAGGAAGGGTGCGGCGAAGGTGAGTGCGGCGCCTGCACGGTGTGGCTCGACGGGCTGCCGGTGAACTCGTGTCTCGTACCCGCCTACCAGGTTCGCGGCGCGCGGGTGCACACCGTCGAGTCACTCGACCCCGCCGCGCTCGAGCCCCTGCTGGTCCACGGCGCGACTCAATGCGGCGCGTGCACCCCCGGCGTCGCGATGACGGCGTGCTGGATCGTCGGGCACCCGGAGATCCTCGCCAGCCACAGCCTCCGCGAGCTGCTCGCCGGCAATCTGTGCCGCTGCACCGGCTACGACGGCATCGTCGCTGGCGTCCAGGCCGCGCTCGACGCGGGCGCGCGGGCGTGACCGTCCACCAGCCGGGAACGCTGCGCGAAGCGCTGGACCTCATCGCCGGGAAACCGGAGGCCGTACCGGTCGCGGGCGCGACCGATCTCCTCGTCCACTGGCCGGCCCGCGTCGCCGAGCACGATCGTGACTACGTGGACCTGTCGCGGATCGCCGAGCTCAAAGCCATCGCCTTCAGGAACGGCGAGCTGATGCTGGGCGCGCTCGCGACTTACTGGGACGTGATCCACGCCGGGCGGATGAAGGAGGGGTTTCCGCTGCTCGTCGCCGCCGCGCGCCAGGTCGGGGCGGTCCAGATCCAGGCGCGCGGCACCTGGGCCGGCAACATCGTCAATGCTTCGCCCGCCGCCGACGGTGTCCCCGTGCTGATGGCGTACGACGCGGTCGTCGTGCTCGCCTCCCGGGCCGGGCAGGAAGAGGTCCCGCTCGACCGCTTCTACACCGGCTACAAGCAGACGCGGCGGCGGCCCGACCAGCTCGTCGTCGCGATCCGCATCCCGTGGCGCGCCCACGATGTCGCCGTCTTCGAGAAGGTGGGAGGCCGGCGCGCGCAGGCGATCGCCAAGGTGGGGCTGGCGATCGCGCATTCGGCGGCGGGGTGGCGCGTCGTGGCGGCGAGTGTGGCGCCGACGGTGCGTCGCTGCACCGCCATCGAGCGGCTGTTGACCGACGGCACCCCCGTGCGCGGGCCCGACGACCTGCACCCCGCGATCGAGCGCGACGTGACGCCGATCGACGACCTCCGCTCCACCGCCGCGTACCGGAAGACGGTCATGGCGCGACTCCTCTACGACGACCTCCGGGGCGTGTGCCCGGCGTTCTCGTGACGGCACGCAAGCTGGCCACTTCGCCTGCCCGCCAGGCCGTGCACACGGTGTACGGTGGCGCCCACCTGTTCCGCGCCGACTCGGCGCGCAAGCTCGGCGACCTCGCGCTGCGCTCCCTCGACGAGTATGCACCGGATGCCAAGACCTTCGCTGCCGCCGTCGGTCTCGCGCCGGGGCCGGCGGCCACGATCTACGACCGGATTCGAGAGAAACTGCGCCGCGAGCCGGTGGAAGACTTCCGCATTGATTTCGAGGACGGGTACGGCAACCGCCCCGACGCCGAGGAGGACGCCACCGCGCGCTCCGCCGCCGCCGAGGTGGCGGCGGGGATGGTGTCGGGCGCATTGCCGCCGTTCATCGGCATCCGCATCAAGTCGCTGAGTCAGGACCTGTCCAAGCGGGCACTGCGCACGCTGGAGCTGTTCCTCGGGGCGTTGCTCGAGCGAACGCACGGTCGGCTGCCCGCGAACTTCGCCGTCACGCTGCCGAAGATCGTCGTCACGGAGCAGGTGGCGGCCTTGGTGTCGGCCTTCGAGGCGTTGGAGCGGCGGCACAAGCTCGCGCGCGGGACGCTGCGCCTCGAGCTGATGGTCGAAACGCCGCAATCGATCATGGATGCCGCCGGCCGCTGCCCGCTGGGCGATTTCGTCGACGCGGCGCGGGGACGCTGCGTCGCCGCGCACTTCGGCGTGTACGACTACACCGCGGCGCTCGACATCACCGCGGCCGAGCAGCGGATGCAGCATCCGGCGTGCGATCACGCGCGACAGGTGATGCAGGTGGCCCTCGCCGGCACCGGCGTCTGGCTCTCCGACGGCGCCACGACGCTCATGCCGGTGCCGCGACACCGCGCCCCGGCGGGAGGATCGCTTACCGCCGAACAGATCGCGGAGAACCGGGAGAGTGTGTTCCGCGGCTGGCGACTGCATTACGACGACGTGTGCCACTCGCTCGCGGCCGCCTACTACCAGGGCTGGGATCTCCACGCCGCGCAACTGCCCACCCGCTACGCGGCGGTGTACGGTTTCTTCCTCGAGGGGCTGGAGGCGGCCTCGCTGCGCCTGCGCCGGTTCGTGGAGCAGGCGGCCCAGGCGACGCTCGTCGGCGACGTGTTCGACGACGCGGCGACGGGGCAGGGGCTACTCAACTTCTTTCTGCGCGGGCTGAACTGCGGGGGGATCACGGAAGCGGAAGCGCAGGCGACGGGCCTGACGCTCGCGGAGCTGCGTAGCCGATCGTTGCTCCGAATCCTTGAAGGGAGGCGGCGCTCAGGGTAACCCAGGCTGTAAGGCTGGGATCGGCAGGCACTACTCTAAAGAGAACGCGGTTCGCTTCAGCGTTGTGATGGCCGAGCCCACTCTTCAGAGTGGGGACACGGCCGCTAGCGCAGCCGCGCCCCCTCCCGGATCCAGCGCCCCAGCAGCTCCCGCTCCTCCGCCGTCATCCCCGTCACGTTCCCCAGAGGCATGGACTGCGCGGCGACCGCGACCGTCTGAATGCGCGGCGCCTGGCTGCGGATCTGCTCCGGCGTGTCGAGCAGCACGCCCGCGGGCGCGGCGGCGAACCCCGCCATCGTCGGCGTCGCCGAGTGGCAGGCGGCGCAGCGCCGCGCCACCACCACGCGCACGTCGGTGAAGGCGACGCCGGCGCTCGCCCCGGCGGGCGGCGCGGGCAGGCGCTGGGGCTGGCTCACGAAGGCGAGCAGCACCATGCCGAGCGTCGCGGCGGGGAGGATCCACACGGCGCGCCGGCCCTGGTTGCGCAGGTTGAACCAGTGCCGGGTCAGGGCGCCGAGCACCGAGAGTCCGAGGAGGATCTCCCAGTTGAGCCGGCTGCCGTACGTCGCGGGGTAGTGGTT
>QHVC01000032.1 GCA_003222205.1 Gemmatimonadota bacterium
CGATCGGCTCCTCGCTGCGCAGGCCAACGCGGAGCCGCAGCCGCGGGCCCGGCCGGCGCGGCAGTTGCACCACACCCTCGGCGTCGCTCGCCAGATGGGCGAGCGGATTCCCGGCCTGGTCGAGGACGGTCATGGGCACGCCCGGCGCGGGCTTGCCCGTGTCCTGCTGCACGATGCGGAACACCCAAATGTCTTTAGGGCTCATGGGGGGCCCCCAATATGTGAAACCAGCGGGAGCGGGGAAAGCGTGACCGGCGGTTGCGTGCTGCAAATCGAGGCGGGGAAGGCCGTTACGTCTCGACGCGGTTGCGGCCTCCCTCCTTCGCCCGGTACAGCGCTTTGTCGGCGGCCTTGACCACCTGGTCGGGGGTGTGCTGGCGACCGTTGCGCTCGGCCACCCCGATACTCACGGTGATCGTCACCGACCGGCGCGTCGCCCGGGTCGTGCGCGGGCTCTCGGGTTTCTTGCGCGGGCGACCGCGGCCACGAATCGTGAAGTTCGTCTCTTCCACGGCTTTGCGCACTTCCTGGAGGAACGGCAGGACCTCTTCGGCGCTCTTCCCGGGGAAGAGCAGGGCGAATTCCTCGCCCCCGTAGCGGAATGCCCGCCCGCCGCCCCCGACCTGCGCCAGCTTGGCGCCGACCATGCGCAGCACCTGGTCGCCGATGTCGTGGCCGTAGTTGTCGTTGAACTGTTTGAACCGGTCCACGTCCGCCATCGCCACGGCGTAGCTCTCCCCGATCTTCAGCAGGGCCTCGTTGAGCGCGCGCCGCGCGGGCAGGCCGGTCAACCCGTCCTGGTAGGCCATGAAGTAGTTGGCCTCGAGCACGGCGACGACGAAGATCAGCGCCGCGGTCGCCAAATACATCGAGACGGCGGTGGCGTTGCGCGGGGTTTGGAGGGCGAGGAAGACGCAGGCGAGCCCCCACAACGCCGGGCGCGCGATACGGCCTTCGCGGAACAGCAGCCGCATCGCCAGCAGCGCGACAGCCGCCGCGAGGGCGGCGAGCGCGAGCTGACCGAGCGGCGTCCAGTGGAACAGCACGCCCGGGAGCAGCCTGAATTGCAGGATCGCCGCGGCGCGGGCCGGCACGCGGCGCACGAGCGTGATGACGAGCGCCACCTCCGCCGCGATGGCGACGAAGCGCAGCACGCCGGCGCGCGTCAGCACGCCCCGCTCGCCGAACAGCGCGAGGGCCGCGAGGTCGAGCGGCAAGAGCACGGCGACGCATTGGTAAGTGACGCGCCAGGCGAGCGCGCCGTGGGGCCCCGCGGCGGCCGTGCGGAGTAGCGCGAAGGACGCGAGGGCGAGCAGCAACATGCTGAAGAACAGGCGGCTGCGCTGGAACCGCCAGGCGAGCAGCAGCCCGGCGCCGTACACCGCGTAGGGGTAGAACTGGGCGAAGCCGGCGACGGTGGCGCGGTCGGCGTAGTGCATGAACGCTAGGGCGCCCGCCATAAGCGCAGTCTCGGGCAGGAGCCAGACGTTCAGTGTTCGGAGCAGGGACTTGAGCCGGCCCACGCGTCGCAGTGGCGAAGGAGGGCTTAACCTAGTTGCGGGGGTGGCGGCAGTCCAGCGATATTTTTTCGCCCGCGCGCGGCGGTATCGTCTAGGGGACTAGGACGGAGCCCTCTCAAGGCTCAAACACGGGTTCGAATCCCGTTACCGCTATGAGACCATGAATCGTAGAGGGACATCGTTGAGGGGAGTCGCCAAGAGAGAGCGTAAAGGGACGGCGTAGGGTGCCCGGAGCACGATTTCTCTTCTACGAATGTCCTCCACGGTTTCTCCTCCACGCCTTTCCCATACAATGTTCTGGGTTTCGCCCCCATCGTCTAACGGCTAGGACACCACTCTTTCAAGGTGGGAACAGGGGTTCGATTCCCCTTGGGGGCAACGTCATGCTGAGAACCCGCTGCATCGTTCTGCTCGCGATCACGCCGCTGGGGATCGTCACCGCACAGGACACCACCCGCTCCACGCACGCCGACACCTTGCGCGGCTCCAACGGGCCGGGGCGCGCCTGGTGGGACGTCGCCTTCTACGACCTGCACGTGCGGGTCGAGCCGCGGGACTCGAGCATCGTGGGGTGGAACGGCATCGTGTATCGCGTGTTGCGGCCGGCGCGGGAGCTGCAGGTCGATCTGCAGGTGCCGCTCGAGGTCGACAGCGTGGTCCAGCGCGGCGCCCACCTCGCCTCCCGGCGGGACGGCAACGCGTTCTTCGTCACGCTGCGCCGCCCGCCGCGCGTCCACGCGCTCGACACGCTCACCGTCTACTATCACGGCAAGCCCCGCGTGGCGCGGCGCCCGCCCTGGGACGGCGGCTTCATCTGGGCGCAGGACAGCCTCGGCCATGCCTGGGTCGCGACAGCGAACGAAGGGCTCGGCGCCAGCGTGTGGTGGCCCAATAAGGACTACCTCGCCGATGAGCCCGACAGCCAGCGCATCGCCATCACGGTGCCCGACTCGCTCGTGGACGTCTCCAATGGCCGGCTGCGCGGCGCCACCCATCACCCCGACGGCACGACCACCTACGAGTGGTTCGTCGCCGACCCCATCAACAACTACGACGTGGCCGTGGACGCGGCGCGCTTCGCGCACTTCGGCGACGTGTACGACGGAGAATGGGGCGCGTTAACGCTCGACTTCTGGCCGCTCGCCTATCACGCCGACACCGCGCGCGTGCAGTTCCAGCAGGCCCGGTCGATGCTCAAGTGCTTCGAGAGTTGGTTCGGACCCTATCCCTGGTACCAGGACGGCTACAAGCTGGTCGAGTCGCCGCACCTGGGGATGGAACATCAGAGCGCGGTCGCTTACGGCAATCATTACCAGAACGGCTATCGCGGGCGCGACCTCTCCGGGACGGGCACGGGGCTCACCTGGGACTTCATCATCGTGCACGAGAGCGCCCACGAGTGGTGGGGCAACAGCATCACGATGCAGGACCAGGCGGACATGTGGATCCACGAGGGGTTCGCCAACTACGCCGAGAACCTCTACGTCGAGTGTCTGGGGGGAAAGGCGGCGGGGGCGCGCTACGTGATCGGCACGCGCCGGGGGATCCGCAACGATCGTCCCATCATCGCGCGCTACGGCGTGAACGCCCAGGGCTCGGGCGACATGTATCCCAAAAGCGGCAACATGCTGCACACGATCCGGCAGCTCGTGGCGGACGACGCTAAGTGGCGCGGCGTGCTGCGGGGGCTGAGCCGCAGCTTCTGGCACCGCACCGTCACGAGCCAGGAGATCGAAGACTACCTGATTCGCGAGACCGGGCTCGATCTCGCAGCGGTATTCCGGCAGTATCTCACGACGACACAGATCCCCGTGCTGGAGTATCGCCTGGCGGGCGACACGCTCGGCTTTCACTGGACCAATGTGGTGCCGGGCTTCGCGATGCCAGTGCGGGTGACAGTAGCGGATTCGAGCTTCGCCCTGCTGCATCCCACCGAGGCGTGGCAGACGACGGTGGTGCAGCTGTCACGGCCGGAGGCGTTCCACGTGGACGAGAACTTCTACGTGGAAACGAAGGCTATCGCTCCGGCGCCTTCTCCCACACGTACGCCCGCCCCATAGCGTAGCGCTCGAACCACTCCAGCTCGGCGTTCATCTTGAAGAGGCGGTGGCGCGGCTCCGCCCACCCGTGCGGCTCGCGCGGCGCTACGTAGAGCCGCGTCGGCACGCCATTGGATCGCAGCGCGCGGTACAGCTCCACCGACTGCGGCATCGGCACGCGCGGGTCGTTCTGCCCCACGAAGATGAGCGTCGGCGTCGTCGCGTTGGCGATGTCTTTCAAGGGCGAGTTGTCCCAGTACACGCTGATCGGCGCGTTGCGTTGCCACGGCGTGCCGCCGAACCACGGCGTGCGGTAGCTGCGGATGTCGCTCTCGGCGTACATGGAGATCCAGTTCACGGCCCCGGCGCCGGACGACGCGGCTTTGAGGCGGTGCGTGAACGTGATCAGCTTGTCGGTCATGTGCCCGCCCGCGGACCATCCCATCGCGATCAGCCGGGCGCTGTCGGCCACCCCCAGCGCGATCACCCGATCCACGCCCGCCAGCACGTCGAGGTGCGCGTTCTTGTAGTAGTGGCCTACCATGTCGCGCAGGAACGCATTGCCGTAGCCGGTACTGCCGCGGTAGTTGGGACGCAGCACCGCGTAGCCCATCGCCGCCAAGACCGGCGCGTAGCTCCCCCAGCTGCCCGCGAAGCCGAACCGGTCGGATGACGCCGGCCCGCCGTGCGTCTGCACGACGAGGGGGTAGTGGTGCCCCGGTTGGTAGTCGAGCGGATAGAACAGCAGCCCTTCGACCGTGACGCCGTCGGCGCCCTTCCAGGTGATTTTCTCCTGGCGGGGCAGCCGGAAGTCGCGGGCCAGGTGATCGAACACGTGCGTGACCTGCGTCGGCTGGCCCGTGGCTGCGGCGGTCGTCACTGCCCAGAGGTCGCCCGGGTTCGTGGGCTGGTCGAGGCTCACGATGCTGCGGCCGGTCGCGGGGTCGAAGGCCCAGGCGCGGATCGCGTGCGCGCCGTCGGTGATCTGGCGTAGGGCCCCCGTGGCGACGTCCACCTGGAACAGCTCGCTGTGCACGCCCATGTTGGCCGCGAACACGATGCTGCGGCCGTCTCCCGACCAACGCGCGTCTTCGACTTCGTAGGCCAGGTCCGGCAGCAGCGGCGTGGCCGCGCCGCCCGCGGCGGGGACGAGGAAGATGTTCTCGTTGTAGTACGACTCGAAGCGCGCGTTGGCGCCGGCGCGGAACAGCACGCGGGCGTTGTCGGGAGCAAGCTGCGCGTCGCTCTCGCCGACCTGATTGTGTGTGAGCTGCACGGCGTTGGCGCCGGCCGCGTCGGTCACCCACACCTCGCCCTTGTCGGCGTCGCCGAGCAGCGGGCTCGGGGCCCGCTGCTGGACGATCCTGGAGCCGTCGCGCGACAGGGTGTAATCGAGGACCGAGTAGTCGCCTTCCGTGATGCGGTGTTCGACGCCGTCGGCGAGCGTCACTTTCCAGAGGTGGTGCTGCTGGTAATTCTCGTCGTAGGCGAAGACGTCGTCCTTCTGGCGCTCCTTGTCGCGCTGCTCCTTGGTCTTGGGCTCCTCGGCCACGAAGAAGATGGCGTCGCCCGACGGGGCCCAGGCGATGTTGCCGGGCGCCGTGGCGTGGTGGGTGAGCTGGCGGGCTTCGCCGCCGGCGTCGTTGATCACGTAGATCTGGGCGACGTCGCTGTCGCGCGTCGCCACGAAGGCGATGACGCGGCCGTCGGGGGACCAGCGCGGCTCGCTCTCGCCGCGCGCGGCGTTGGTCATCTGCACGGCGGGGCCGCTGCCGTCGGCGCTGGTCCGCCAGATGTGGCCGACGTTGCGGTCGGCTTTCCAGTCGGCGGACGTGAGCACGTAGAGCACTTCACGGCCGTCGGGGGAGAGCTGCGGGTCGCCGAGGCTGGGCACCTCGAGCAGGTCGACGAGCTTCATCGGGCGGACGGCGGCGGGCGTCTGGGCTGAAAGGGCGCTGCAGACGAGCGCCAGCGCAGTCCATCTCATAATTGGCCTCAGTGGGGAGTGTCGGCGGACGTAAACCTACGGGGCGTCTCGCTTGCGTAAAGGTGTGGGCCTGATGATTTTTCGGCCCGCGCGCCGATAGCTCAATTGGTAGAGCAACTGACTCTTAATCAGTAGGTTCTCGGTTCGATTCCGAGTCGGCGCATCCCCCTCGTGGAACTCCGGCTATCGCGGGGCGTAGGGAAGGGCACTCCCCAAGTTAAGGATTGGCCGATGTTCCGACGCCTGATCCCGGCGCTTGCCGCGTTGCTCGCCACGGCGCCGGTCGCGACGCAAAACATGTCCGGCTATCGCTACTCGCTGCGCATGACCTCGAGCGACGGCGAGGACGTGGTCGGCACGGTGCGGCTGGCCGGCGACCGCGAGCGCATCGACTTCCCGCCCGGGTCCCGCCACGACGACGGCTACTTCCTGCTCTTGAACGGCGGCCACACGGTGGCGACGGTCCACACCGACCGCCGCGAGTACGAGATGGTGGACGACACCACGTTCCAGCGGCTCATCGGCGCGGCGCTCGACGCGATGGGCAACCTCGTGACGCTGCACCTGGCGGACGTCAAGATCGAGACCCAAAGCCTCGGCGCCGGGGACTCGATCGCCGGCTACGCCACGCGGCGCTTCCGCCTGCTCCAGGAGTACAGCGTGAGCATCGGCGCGATGGGCTTCACCGCCGCGAATCAACATCACGTGGTGGTCACGGACTTCTGGGTCAGCCCCGACCTGCGCCTGCCGCCCAATCCCTTGCTCGAGCTGCTCGCCACGGTCGAGACGGCGCTCGCGCAGCGCAACGAGGACTTCGTGCACCGCTCCGCCGCCGCGCGCGCCGCCCTGTTCTCGGGCACGCCGCTCAAGATGGTGATCACCTCGCGCTCGTTCGACGTGGACCGTGGCGACAGTGGGCGTGTCGCCGCCGGCGAGCACGCGGTGCGCACCTTCGAGGTCACGCGCGTCGAGCGCGCCAGCTTCGATACGTCGCTGTTCCGGATTCCGGACGGCTTTACTCGCAAAGACAACCCCCTGAGCTTCAAGTTGTTCTGAATCTTGTTGCAGCCCGTGACATAATCTTTCAGACTAGCCGGGGTGGGGCGTCGCGGGCATATTCGCCGCCTCCCCCATCCGGAGCGGCTCATGCCCAGCAGTGTCCGCGTTGCCCTCTCCGTCACCGCGCTCGTCCTCGTCGCGTGTAGCGAACCGCCCACGCCCCCGGCCGCCCCGGGCGCGCCCAGCCTCGCCAAGGTCAGAAGCACCACACCGCAAGTGCAGCTCGTCGTGGACGTGAGCCAGGACACGACCGCGCAGAACGAGACCCCGCTCGCCGTGAACCCGCTGAATCCCGACAACTGGGTCACCGGTGCGAACGACTGGAACTTCAACGACGGCTGCGCGGTCAACGCCAGCTTCGATGGCGGCCGCACCTGGACGCCGACGCTCCCCAACGGGTTCATTCCGGGGCTGACCGAGTTCACCAACGATCCGGCCGTGCCGGGCACCGGCATCTACGAGGCGGCCGGCGACCCGGCGGTCGCGTTCGGCCCCGACGGCACGGCCTACTTCGCCTGTCAGGCGTTCATCTTTTCGCAGCCACCATTCCCGATCGCGTTGTTCGTGAGTCGCTCGACCGACGGTGGGCGGACCTGGCTCGATGGCGTGCGCGAGAAGCCCGTCCAGGTGTCCCAGTGGAACGGCAACGGCAAGTCCCGGGGCGACAACGGGCAGTTCCCGGACCACGAGTCGATCGCCGTGGACGTGAGTTCCACGAGCCCGTTCGCCGGTTCGGTGTATGTGACGTGGGTCCAGTTCAACGGGTTCGGCGGGCATTCGCCGGTGCAGGTTGCGTTCTCGCGCGACGGCGCCCGGACGTTCTCGACGCCGATCTCGGTCACCAAGGGTCCGATCCGCAACAACCAGGACGCGCGGATCGCGATCGCGCCGGATGGCACGCTCTTCTTGACGTTCGACAACGGCATCCAAGGCGGGAAAGGGACCGCCAATTACGTCTCGACGTCGAAAGACGGCGGCCAGACGTGGAGCGCTCCGTTCGCCTTCTCCATCTATAACAACCCAGTGTGCCTGTTCCCTCCGTTCTGCTTCAACATCTCCGGGGCGCCGTTCCGCGCGCCGAGCTCCTATCCAGCCCCGGCGTTCGATCCGGTACGGAACCGGCTCGAGGTCATTTATACGGACATCGACGTGGACGGCCGGGCGAAGGCGTTCTTCACATCGGCCCCTGCGGGTGACTTGACCCACTGGAGCACGCCGGTAACGGTCGCCCCGGGGTCCGGAGACCGTTTCGGCGCGGAGCTAAGCGTCGCGCCCAATGGAAGGTTCGATGCGATGTTCGACGATCGCAGTTACAGCGGCAACACCTTGGTGGACGTGACCTACGCGACCAGCGACGACGGCGGCGCGACGTGGCGCAGCACGCGGGTGTCGACCGCCGGGTTCGATCCGTCGTTGTACGGCGTGCCCGCCGGGTCCGGGATCCGGCCGTTCATCGGGGACTACAATGGGATCGTCTCGCTGCCGGATCGCGCAGGGATGACGTGGACCGGGGTCGGTCCGACGTTTGGGCGGCTGAACACCAACTTGGAGATCTTTTTCGGGAGCGTGACGCCGTAACCGTATGGGCCGTATGGCCGTACTGCCGCATGCGCTGCGTCCCGTAAACGAAGGGTACGTTCAGCGTTCGTTTGGTTATTCCGATCACGGCCGACGCTCATACCTTGTGATTATGCGCAAGCACAAGACCCTCCACGTCTGGCAGCGCAGCCACGAGCTCGCCTTGTCGGTTCTGCGAGCGACGGATGGGTCCGTGCCCCCTCGGTGCTGGGCTGTTTTCGATCAACTACGGAGGGCGGCGGTGTCGGTGGAAGCGAACATCGTGGAGGGATACGCTCTGGGGTCCCGGCCGCAGTTCCGCCGGCATCTGCGGATCGCGCTGGGTTCAGCAGCTGAAACGGAGTGTCTCATTGATCTCGCGCAGGAAGCGGGCTACCTGGGCGGCGAGATCGCAGGGCCTCTGCGCAAGAGTGTGGACGCTGCGCTCGCGTTACTGCACGGGACTTTGAGAAGTCCGGGCGAGAGCAGTTGATACGGCGATACGGCTGCACGGCGTTACGGCCCTACGCTCCGGCCACGCTGCCGATCGCGCTGATCAGCTCGCTCAGCTCGTAGGGTTTCAACACCGACGGCTGGCCGCACTCCTCGAGGAATCGACGGGTCTCGTCGCGCGCCTGGTCGCCGGTCACGAACACGAAGCGCTTGGCGAGGTCGGGCTTCTGCTCGATGAGCTGCTCGTACAGCGCGCGGCCGCCCAGCCGGGGCATCTGCAGGTCCGTCACCACCACGTCGAAGCCGATGCGGCCTTCGGCGAGGCGCTCGATCGCCTCCAGCCCGTTGTCCACCGCGACGACGTCGTGGCCCTCACGCTTGAGCAATAGCTCCATCGCCTGGCGGTTCATGGCGTCGTCGTCCACGACGAGGATGCGCAGGTGGGGGAGGAGCGGGGGCTCCGGGCGCAGCTCCGGGGTGGGGCCGAGGACGCTGCGCGGCAGCGTCACGACGACTTCGGCGCCGCTCCCCCCGCCGCGCGCGCGCAGGCGCAGCGTGCCCGACGAGGAGTGGGCCAGCGCGCGCGCCAGCGCGAACTCGATCTCGCCGCCGCCGCCGCTCTGCGTAAAGCGGAACGGCGATACCAGGCGCTGCTCCGCCTCGACCGGCAGCGGCGCGCCGCTGTCCCACAACGACACGACCACCGACGGCCCCGTCTCCAGGACGTGCACCTGCAGGGTCCGGGGCGGCGAGGCTTCGCGCAACCGGCGCAACGAGAAGTCGAGCAGCTTGAGCAGCATTTCGTGGAGCTGCGGGCCGGGACACGCCACGAACGGCAGCCCCTCGGGAATCGTCCGCATCACGCGGACGCCCAGCTCCTTGAGCGTGGTGTCGCGCAGGGCGAGGACCGCGTCGAGCACCGCGCGCGGGTCGCTGGGCTCGGCGGCGCCCTGGGGATGCTCGGCCAGCTCGAGGAAGTGCTGGGTGATTTCGGCCGCGCGGCGCACCTCGCCGTGCAGGGACGAGAGCGCGCGGGCGCGCTCGGGATCGAGCGCGCTGCCCGAGAGCAGGTCGGTCAGCGCGCCGATGGCGGCCAGCCGGTTGTTGAGCGCGTTGAGCACGTTGGCGGAGCGCTCGTCGAGGGCGACGCGCGCGACGGGCGGCGCGTCGGCGGCGGGCGGCCGGGGCGTGGGGGCCGGCGGTCGCAGCGGCGTCGGCCGGCGCTGTCGGCCGACAAGGAACCCGAGCAGCGCGCCCACCGCGATCCCGAACAGAAACGGCACCCACAGCGCCATGGCTCTCAAGATGGGGGGCGCGGGTCTGGACGCGCCAGCCTCGGGCTCGCTAGGTTTCTTCGCCCGCCCTGGTGGTGAAACTGGTAGACACGCTGTCTTGAGGGGGCAGTGCCGCAAGGCGTCCCGGTTCGAATCCGGGCCAGGGCATCCACCCGCAGTGCCGTCGCTCCCGCGCCGATCAGTTAGGGGCGGGCCGGCTCCACCCCCACCTCGATACCGCGCCACCGCCCCTGGCGGAACCGCAGGGCACTTAGCGCGCAGCGCGTCATGTGACCGAGCAGGATCGCCGTCCAAATGTCGGCGGGGCGCAGGCCGCGCGTCGCCTGGAACAGGGTGCACAGGCCGAGCGGCACGACGATCTGGGAGACGATCGAGATGTACAGCGGTGAGCGGGTGTCGCCCGTCCCCTGGAGGCCCCCGGTGTAGGTGAGCGCGACCGTCACGAACAGCCCCGACACACTGAGAAAGCCGAGCAGCTGCACGCCGAGGCCGACGACGACCGGGTCGGTCATGCCGAACAGGGCGAGCAAGGCGCGGGGGATCGTGAGGAACAGGACCCCGATCGCGGCCGCGAGGCCGAGGCCGAGCCCCGCGGCGACGTGCACGCCGTGCACCGAGCGGTCCGGCCGACGGGCTCCCAGGTTCTGCCCCGCGACGGTGGCCGCGGCGGCCATCAACCCCACCGACGTCCAGGTGATGAACGAGAACAACTCGGTGTAGCCGATCGCGTAGGCGGCCTGCGCCTCGGCGCTCTGCGGCAGCGAGCCGATGAAGCGCAGCAGCAGCACGCCCGCGACGTTCATCGCGATCCCCTGGACACCGGTGGGCAAGCCGAAGCGGAACAGCGCCCGGATGATGCTCCAGTCGGGCCGCCAATCCATGCCCCGGTGCCACCGCACGGGGAGCCGTCCCGAGAACAACAGGTACGCCGCGACGCCGCACACGATCAGCCCCGCCACAGTGGTGCCGACCGCGGCGCCCGCGGTGCCCAAGCGCGGGAAGGGGCCGAGCCCGGTGATGAACGTCACGTTGCACGCGATGTTCAGCGCCGTCAGCAGCACGCCCAGGCGCAACGGCGTGCGCGCGTCGCCCGCCGCGCGTAGCGCGCCCCCGATCATGAAAAACAGCAGCATGCCGATGCTGCCGACGAACATGATGCGCAGAAACGGCAGCGCCTCGGCGCGCACGGCCGGCGTGGCGTTGACGACGCCGAGCAGGGAGGGCGCGAGGAACCAGCCGAGCGGGGCCAGCACCCCACCCCACAGCGCCACCGCCGCGAGGAACGCCTGGTAAACCGTGCGATTGACCTTCTCAGGGTCGTTCTGCCCGGCGAAGCGTGCCACCAGGACGCCCATCCCGCTGAACACCGACATGACGAACGCGATGACGACGATGAAGATCTGGATCGCGACACCGATCGCCGCGTTGCCGGCGTAGCCCACGAAGCGGCCGACCAGGGCGTGATCCACGACGCCCTGGGCCCCGCCGATGAGGTTCTGCAGCGCCGTGGGCCAGGCGAGCATCCAGACGGCGCGGGGGATCGGCCCCTCGACGATGGAGCGGTCGAGGGGCCGGGACGGGCGTGCCGGTATACTCATCTACCTCCCGCGCCGGGCGTCCAGGCTCCACGGCCCGGCGCCGGCCGCCGAGAAATACAGCCACGTGAAGCAGAAGATCACCGCCGGGAACCCCTGGTTGAGCAGCGGCCAGAAGCCGTTCGGGGCGTGCCCGTAGAAATACGCGACGGCCATTTCGCCCGAGAGAAGGAACGCCACGGGACGGGTGAACAGGCCGAACAGCATGCAGGCGCCGCCGAACGTCTCCAGCACGCTCGCGATGCCGGCCAGGGATGCCAGGGGCGCCGTGCCCCCACCGGGCATGATGGCCGCCGGAAACGCGAACAGCTTCGCCGTCCCGAACTGCATGAAGAGAAACGCCGCGACGATCCGCAGAATGCTCAGCAGATAGGGCGCCCGGTCTGGCCACCGGCTGACGACTGAGGGTGCGGTCATAAGGCGCTCCGTGAGGTTGGTGGAGGTTGTGGAGGTTGTGGAGGTCAGGGGATCTTGGCTGCGCGCGCCAGCAGCAGGTCGCGCTCCCGGGCGTTGAGAGTCATCGACGCGGCGCGCTCGAACTCCATCCGCGCGTCCTCGAACCGCCCGAGCTTGGCGAGCAGGTCCCCCCGCACGCTCCATAACAGATGGTAGCGCTCGAGGGCCGGCTGGGAAACGAGGGCGTCCACGATCTCGAGGCCTGCGGCGGGTCCGAACGCCATGCCGTACGCGACTCCGCGATTGAGTTCTACGACGGGGGACGGGGCGAGCTGCGCGAGCGCATCGTAGAGGGCCGTGATGCGGGTCCAGTCCGTCTGCTCGGGCGTCGGCGCGCGCGCGTGACAGGCGGCGATCGCCGCCTGCAGCGCGTAGGGGCCGAGGGACCCGCCGAGCTCCTCGGCCCGCTCCAGCGCCGCGAGCCCGCGACGCACCAGGAGGTGATCCCAGCGCGCACGGTCCTGATCCAGCAGGAGAATGGGCTCTCCCGACGGACCCACGCGTGCGCGCAACCGCGACGCCTGGATCTCCATCAGCGCGACGAGCCCGTGGACCTCCGGTTCGTTCATCAGCTCCGCCAGAATGCGGCCGAGCCGCAGCGCGTCCTCGCACAGCGCCGGTCGCACCCAGTCGTCGCCCGCGGTGGCGGAGTAGCCCTCGTTGAAGACGAGGTAGATCACCTCGAGCACCGACGCCAGTCGGGCGGCCAGCTCGGCGCCGCGCGGGACCTCGAAGGGGACGCGCGCCTCGGCCAACGTCCGCTTGGCGCGCACGATCCGCTGGGCGATCGTCGCCACGGGGACGAGGAAGGCTCGCGCGATCTCTTCGGTCGTCAACCCGCCGAGCAGGCGCAGCGTGAGGGCCGTCCGCGCCTCGGTCGAGAGGACCGGATGGCAGGAGATGAACATGAGGCGCAGCAGGTCGTCACCCACGTGATCATCGATGGCGGCGTCGAAATCGGGCGCCGTCTCCTGCCGAGCCTCCAACTCCGCCCCGAGCTCTTCGTGCTTGCGCTCGAGCATCTTCCCCCGGCGCAGCCCATCGATCGCCCGATGCTTCGCCGTGGCCATGAGCCAGGCGCCCGGATTGTCCGGGACCCCGGACGCCGGCCACTGCTCGAGGGCGGCGACGAGGGCATCCTGCGCCAGGTCCTCGGCGACGCCGACGTCGCGCACGAGGCGGGTAAGGCCGGCGATGAGCCGCGCCGACTCGATGCGCCACACCGCCTCGATCGCCCGATGGGCGTCCGACGTCACGGCGCCTCGCCTTGCCACCCTGGCCAGTGCTGCTGGTGCAGGCGCATGAAGGCGACCGCCATCGCTACCTCCCCGCGGCTTTGCGGACGTCGGGCGGGAAGTCCTCGATCTCCTGCACCTGGCGCACTTCGATGATGTCCCCGTCCAGCATCGGGGCGCGCTTCGCCCACTCGACCGCCTCCTCCTTGGACTTCACCTGAATCATCCAGTAGCCACCGACCAGCTCCTTGGACTCGGTGAAGGGTCCGTCGGTGACGTTCGGCTTCCCGCCGGAGAATTTGACGCGGCTGCCTTTCGCGGGTGGGGTCAGCCCGTCGAGCCCGAGCAGCACGCCCGCCTTGGTCAGAGACTCGTTGTACTTCGTCATCCGGGCGACGAGGTCGGCCGGGGGCACGAAATCCGCCCCCGCCTTCTCGTACGCTTTCGGGATCACCAGCATCATGAATCGCATGGTCCGAAACTCCTTCGGATTTGGGTCCACTGATGCGTCGAGTGAGGCCCCCCGAAATCGACACGCCGACGTCAGGCTGGTTATCGCGACGAAAGGTAAACGGCAGGTTTGTGAAAAGGCTGCGGGGCGAGTGGCTGTGCCTTGGCTACGTCCTGGTGGCCTCCTGTGCGCCGGCCCTCACGGCGCCGGGTTGAGCGCGAGCACGCTGGCCAGCCACGTGTATTGGCCGCTGTCGAAATAATAGACCCACCGCGGATCCGGCGACCCCGCGCCAGCCGGCACGGCGTACACGCCATCCGCCACCATGACCGCGTCGGACATGCCGCCGTCGAGGTTCACGAACGGGGCGGCGGGCTTGTCGCTGCCGAACACGCCGTTCGCCATCGACACGGCGTAGATCAGCGCGCCGGCGTTGACCGCGATCGCGCCCGGGTCGGCGGGCGTGATCCCCGTGCCCATGCCGGAGCTGGACTGGGACGCCACCAGCGCCTGCGAGAACGTCGGCGCGACGCCGGAATACGCGGAGATCGTGATGGCTCCCTCGTTGATCGGTGACGTCAGGTTGGCGCGTACGGCCAGCACCTTCCCTTGGTCGGGGTTCGGGTCGGGGAAGTTCTGCACGTTGGTGGCGACGTACGTGGCCATCGAGATGCCGCCGGCGGTGCGGTACTCAACGAGGTGATACGTATTGCCGACCGGCGTAAAGCTCGGATCGGTCAGGTGGTCGGTGACCGACTGGATGATGTTCGTCGAGCCGTACCAGTAGAAGGTCGCGATGATCGCGTCGCCCAGATGAGGGTTGGTCGGATTGAACCCTTTGATCATGATGGTCGAGCCGCTCGGGAACGACAGCATCGTCCCGTTTTGCTGATCGAGCCTGATCCCGGTCCCGGCGGGCGCGCCGACGTTGAACGCCGCGCTCGTCGCGCCGCTGAGGCCCGCAGCCGTGGCTTGGAGGGTGTAGCCGCTCCCCGTCCGGTCGATGCTCAGGTTGGAGAAGGTCGCAACGCCGTTCACCGCGGCGATGGTCCGCGTGCCCGCCAGCGTCCCCCCGCCCGGATTCGCGCCCAACGCGATGTAGATCGTGCCGTTGAAACTCGCGTCGGTGTTCCCGGCGCCATCCTGAGCGGTCACCCTCACCGGGGGTGAGATCGCGGTCCCGACCGTCGTGTTGCTCGGCTGGACCGTGAACGCGAGCTGCGTCGCCACCGGCGGCTGGTTGACGGTCACGGTCTTCGAGACGGCGGTGGTCGCGTTTAGGTTGTCGGTGGCGGTGAGGGTGACGGTGTACGCGCCCCCGGCCGTGTAGGTGTGGCTCGGGTTCTGCGCGAGCGACGAGGCACCGTCGCCGAACGTCCAGCTGTAGCCGACGATGGTGCCGTCGGGGTCACTGCTCGTGCTGGTGAAGTTGCAGGTGAGGCCTGGGCAGTCGGATACGAAGTTCGCAACCGGCGGCTGGTTGGGCGTGTTGACGCCGACGCTCTGCGAGGCGGAGGCAGCCGCGCCCTGGTTATCGGTGACGGTCAACGTCACGGTGTAGGTCCCGCTGGCGCCATACGAGTAGGACGGACTCTGGACCGCCGCCGTCCCGCCGTCGCCGAAGTCCCAGCCATAAATGCTGATCGAGCCGTCAGGGTCGCTGCTCGTGCTCGTGAAGCTGCAGGTCAACGAGCTGCAGCCCGACGTGAACGCCGCGACCGGTGGCTGGTTCGCCGAGCCCGACGCCGGGGTGAGCGCGATGGCTGTGGCGAGCCATGTGTTGGGAGAGTTGAACGACCAGCCCCACGCCGGATCGACCGAGGTAGTGCTCGATTCCACGGCGTACTCGGCGTCGAATTGCAGTGCTGGCGAACTCATCTGGTTATTGATGATGTAGGTGAAGCCCGCGGGCGTCGTGCGTCCCGCCAGCCCTTCCGACGTCATCGAGACGGCGTAGACGAGCTGGCCCGCGCCGACCGTAGTCGCGCCGGGGTGGGCGACCGTGGGGGTGGTGGACCCCGAGCCCGTCGCGGAGCGGTGCGCGCCTACCGCCTGCGTGAACACGGGATTCACGCCCGTGAACGCGGACACCAGCGTCCCCCCGCCCGAGATCGGGGTCGAGAGGTGCGCCGTGATCAGCAGCTCTTCCCCCAACGCCTGTTTCGGGGAGGGGAAGTTCTGCACGTTGGTGGCGACGTAGGTGGCCATCGAGATGCCGCCGGCCGTGACGTACTCGACCAGGTTGTAGCGATTGCCGACATGCTTCCCGGTCCACAAGTCGTCGCTCACCGAATCGATGACATTGGTCGATCCGGCCCAGGCGAAGGTCGCGACCACCGTGCTGCCCAAGGGGGGGTTTTCGGGGTTGAACTCTTTACTGAGCTCCGTACCGCTCGTGCCGTTGAATCCCCACAGGGCGATTCCCGACGCCGTCGCCGCAGCCGTGAACCCGGGAACTGCGGTCCCGTGGCTCGGGGGAGTGACCTCGTCGGAGCAACCCGCGACGAGCAGGGCGATGACAAGCAGCCGCTTGGACGTAGTCCGGCCTCCTTGTGGAAAGGACGCCACGTGGCGGATGGCGCGCCACAGTGTCGGGGCGGCGGCAGCCGTGATGCAGAAAGCAAAGTTCGCGCCGCGGTGCGCGGTGTCGCGGCGACCTCGGAGTGGGGGGGTGCGGGGCGCGACGGTGTACGCTCGCTGCCACGGTCGTTGCGGCGGAGTGCCGCAGCGCTGCCGCTTCGCGAATCGCGGTTCAGCGCGTCGCGCGAAACGATGATGCGACGGCGACGCCGGCGACGATCACGTTGGCCACGATCACGGGCGTGGCGTGGATGGCGACGCCGTAGGCGGCCCAAAAACAGGCGGCCAGCCCCTGAATCCGCCGCAGCGTTACCCCCTGCTTGGCGAAGTACGAGGTGACGAACACCGCCGTCGCGAGCCAACCGATCGAGTCGGACATCATCCTCCCACCCTCCACCCGTGCCGCTGCGCGACCTCGCGAAGCTCCGTCCAATGGGCTCGCGCGCTGGACCGGCGCGGCTCGGGCGCGGTGGCGGCCGCGGGCCGGACGGGGCAGGGCGCCGCGGCGACGTCGGGGACGGAATACTCCGGGGCCCGGGGATGGACGTGTTTGAAATCCAACTCCTGCGCCAGGTTGTTCGCCGTCGCGTCGCGCACCGTGAGCGGCTCCAGGCCCCAGCGCCACTCGATCATCCGCAGCACGGAGGTGTGGTCGTACAGGATGTGCGAGGTGTGCTGGCGGCGCGCGAAGGGTGAGACGAGCAGCGTGGGGGTGCGAAAGCCGCGCCGGCCATCCGCGTTTCCCGCCGCCTGATCGGCCGGGGGAATCGGCGCCACGGGCGGCGGCACGTGGTCGAAGAAGCCGCCCCATTCGTCGAAGTTGATGACGAGGACGGTGCTGCTCCACGCGGGGCTCTGCGTCACCGCCGTATAGATGCGGTTCATCATCGCCTCGCCGGCGCGGACGTCGCAGAAAGGATGGTCGTCCGCGCCCGTCCCGGTCAGCTCTTGCAGGAAACTCCCGTCGACGAACGCGACGGCCGGGAGCGTGCCCGCTGCGCAGTCGGCGTAGAACGCGTCGATCGGCTGGCTGATCGGCAGGTACTTGGCGCCCCACAACCCCAGGAACGGCACATCGCCGTAGTAATAGCGGCCGGTCACCTCCTGGGCAGCCAGCCGGTCCCAAATCGTCGGCAGCGTCGAGATGGCGAGGGTGTTTTGAATCCGGTCGGTCTGGCCGGCGTGCTGGTAGATGCGGTTGGGGAACGTCGGACCGAGGATGGCGCAGAAGTACCGGGCGAACGACGTCCAGTCGGGGACGGCGCGGCCGAGAAACGCCAGGTCGTGCCGGCGATAGAACCCGATGGAGAAAACGTCGCTGGCGCGCAGCCACCCGTCGCACGCGCCGGCGTTGTACTCCACGCGTCCGCCATCATAGGAGTGGTCGGGATCGTTGTAGCCGCAGCCCTGGAAGTCGGGGGCGAGCGGGAACGTCGCGTGGGGCGCGCCGCCGGCGTCGAGGTAGGTCAGCCCCGCCTGCCGCCCGTCGGCGCCCGGAAGCCAGCCGAGCAGGTGGTCGAACGAGCGGTTCTCCATCATGAAGACGACGACGTGCTCGATGCCGGACGCTGCCGGATCGGGCAGCGGCCTGCCCGCGACCGCGGCGAGCGACGGCGCGTCGATCCAGGATTCGCGGCAACCGAGCGCCACGGCGCCGGCCGCCGTAGCGGCGCTCGTCAAGAACCTGCGGCGCGATATGGGCGTGGACATGGGGGGCTATCCCTTCCTCACGAACCGCTCGAAGCGGTAGGCGAGCTCCGGACCTCCGTCACCCTCGTACGCAAGTTGGGCGATCAGCAGCGTGAACGGTTCGGTGTAACGCGCCATCCGTAGTGGTCCAGCGTCCACCGGATCGAAACCCACCTCCCGGATCAGCTCCGCCGCGGTTTTCTTGCTCTTCGGATCGTCCCCGCAATACACGAGGCTCGGTCTCGTGGCCTTGCGCCGCGACTCGAAAACGTCAAACAGCACTTCGCTCGGCACCGTGCCGAAGGCGGACACGACACGAGCCTTGGGAACCTTCTTTGCAAGCTCCTCCGCGCCCGAGGAGGTGTGGGCGACGACGAGCCCGCTGTCGCCGGCATTCATCGGGAGCGAGCAGCTGACGATAGTCTTGCCCGACACATCGCCTGCCTGCTTCAACACGTCGTCGACTCGGGACCAGTGCACGGCCAGCAACAGCACGTGCGCTTCGCGCGCGGCTTCACCCGGCGTGCCGGCCCGCGCGTTCCCCTGCGCCTCGCGTGCGAGCTTCTTCAGCTTCTGCTCGCTGCGAGCGTAGCTGAATACGATCTCGTGGCCGGCTCGCGCCCAGAGCGTGCCGAGCTTCCCGCCCATCAATCCAGAACCCAGGATGCCAATGCGCATGTCAGAGACCCGTCCTTCTTTCCAGCTGTTCGGGGTACCGCGCCCCCTGGATCGTGATCTGTGAGGCGGCGCGCTCGATCTCGCGGAGATCGTCGGCCGTCAGCCGGATTGCCGCGGCGCCGATGTTCTCTTCCAGGCGCGCCAGTTTGGTCGTGCCCGGGATTGGCACAATCCACGGCCTCCGGGCGAGCAGCCACGCGAGCGCGATCTGCGCCGGTGTCGCCTGCTTCTTATCCGCAATGTTCCGCAGGACGTGCACGATGGTCTGATTCGCCCTACGCGCCTCAGGCGTGAAGCGTGGAACGATGTTGCGGAAATCCGAGCTCACGAACGTCGTCTTCTCGTCAATCGTGCCCGTCAGGAAGCCCTTGCCGAGGGGACTGAATGGCACAAACCCGATGCCGAGCTCCTCCAGAGTTGGGAGCAGCTCTTCCTCAGGGCTTCTCCACCACAGGGAATACTCGCTCTGCACGGCCGTCACCGTCTGCACCGCGTGCGCGCGGCGGATCGTGCGCACGCCGGCTTCCGACATGCCGAAGTGTTTCACCTTGCCTTGCGCAATCAATTCCTTGACCGTTCCCGCCACGTCTTCGATCGGCACGTTCGGGTCAACGCGGTGCTGATAATAGAGATCGATCACATCGGTCCGGAGCCGTTTCAGCGACCCTTCGACGCTCAACTTGACGCGCTCGGGCCGGCTGTCCTGCACTTGTTGTCCGTTCTCGATTTTGATGCCGAACTTGGTGGCAATCACGACCTGAGCGCGCACGGGCGCCAACGCCTCGCCGACGAGCTCTTCGTTGGTGTATGGACCGTAAATTTCCGCGGTATCGAAGAACGTGACGCCGCGCTCGACGGCCGCGCGGATGAGCGAGATCATCGCCTGCTTGTCCGGTGGGACACCGTAGCTCTGGCTCATCCCCATGCAACCAAGGCCGAGGGGCGAAACCTCCAGGTTGCTGCTTCCGAGTTCGCGCTTCTGCATTGGTCGCTCCTTCAGGGCTTCACCATGACCTTGATGGCCTCGCGCTCGTTGTCGGGGAGTTACCTCACGGTTCCGACGGGCGCGGGCTCGTCGAGCGCGAGCGAGGTGGACAGCTCGCGGTGAGCAGCGATCTGCGCCTGGAGATCCGCGACATGCTGCTCGGCGAGGGCGATGGCGTCGGCGCCGGCGATGAACCGGCGCGGCGGGGGCTCCTCGCTGGCGATCGCGACCAGCGCCCGCGCGAGCTTCGCCGGGTCGCCGCCTTG
>QHVC01000100.1 GCA_003222205.1 Gemmatimonadota bacterium
GGGGTGCGGACCGCGGCGGGGATGGGCGGGGGGCTGGCGCTGGATCTGGGGGTCCGGGCCCTCCATAACGGTCAGGCGACCTACGTGACCAGCGCCGGGATCACCCAGAACAGCGATGGGTCCTTCACGGTGCGGCCGATCCGCAGTGAGGCCGACCTGCTGGTCTTCCACCTGGGCTTCAGCGCGGCGCTGCGCTGATCAGGCCCCCCGGGGCCACCCCTAGGAAACCTCCCTGCCAGCGCCGCCGTCAGGGAGGCGCTCGTGACGCATTCCTTACAATTCGCCGCCGCCAAGAAGCCATCACCTCGATTAGTTTTCGGACTGCTGGTTTTCCGACAGCGTGGCCTTGGCGCGGATGTCGAATCTTGAGTGCGCCGAACGACGATTAGGTAGCCACCGCCGCGAACCGGGAGCGGCTGGCCTGCGTTGTAGACCGAAAAGGGGTTCCCCGTCATGAAGCTGTCCGACACCGCTATCCGCCGGCCGGTGCTGGCGAGCATGTTCAGCGCCGCCCTGGTCCTCTTCGGCGTCATCGGCTACTCACGCCTCTCGGTGCGCGAGCTGCCGGATATCGATCCCCCGATCATTTCGGTCAGTACGACGCTCCCCGGCGCCAATGCGCAGGTGGTGGAGACGGCTGTGACGGACGTGCTCGAGGAGGAGCTGTCCACGATCCAGGGTCTGCGCACGCTCAGCAGCGCGTCGTCGGAGGAGAACAGCCAGATCACGCTGGAGTTCAACCTCGATCGACCAGTGGATATCGCCGCCCAGGATGTGCGGGACAAGGTCTCACGGGTGCGCGGGCGCCTGCCGGTGGACGTGCTGGAGCCGGTGATAGCGAAGCAGCAAGCCGACGCGCAGCCGTTCTTCTGGCTGGCGTTGAGCAGCGCGAATTACGACCTGATGCTGCTCTCCGACGTCGCCGACCGACTCGTGAAGGCGCGGCTGCAGAGCCTCCCCGGCGTCGGCAGCGCCGGGATCTTTGGCGAGCGGCGCTACGCGATGCGGGTGTGGGTGCAGCCTGACGAGCTGGCGGCGCGGAGCCTCACCGTGCAGGACGTGGAGAGCGGGATCGCCGCCCGGAACGTCGAAATCCCTGCGGGCCGGATCGAATCGACCAGGCGGGAGTTTTCAGTCCGTTCCCTGGGCGAGCTGAAGACGCCGCTGGGGTTCGGCGATCTGGTGGTGGCGACCCAGGGGACCCAGGTGGTCAAGCTCAAGGATGTAGCGAACGTCGAGCTGGGGCCCGAGGACACGCGCTCGATATTCCGCTACAACGGGAATCCCGCGGTCGCCATCGGCGTCGTCCGCCAATCCAAGGCGAACCTCATCCAGGTGGCGCAGCGTATTCGCGAGGCGCTCCCCGGCATCCAAAAGACGCTGCCCCCGGGGGTGAAGCTCGAAATCGCGTTCGACGGGTCGGTCTTTGTCACGCATTCGATCCACGACGCGCGCCTGACGCTGGTCATCGCGGCGATTCTCGTCGTACTGATCATCTTCGTGTTCCTGCGCAACCTGCGGGCGACGATCATCCCGGGCCTCGCGATTCCGACGTCGATCGTGGCGACGTACGCCATCATGTACTTCCTCGGGTTCTCGATCAACAATTTCACCCTGCTGGCGCTCACCATCGCGATCGGCATCGTGGTGGACGACGCCATCATCGTGCTGGAGAACGCCTACCGGCACCAGGAGGAGCTGGGCGAGGCGCCCGAGCAGGCGGCGATGCGCGGCACCGGCGAGATCGGCTTCGCGGTGATCGCGACGACGATCGCCCTCGTCGCGGTGTTCACGCCCCTCGGATTCCTCCGCGGCGCCTCGGGACGGTTGTTGAGCGAGTTCGGCATCGCGGTCGCCGGGGCCGTCGTGATTTCCGGATTCGTCGCGCTGACGCTGACGCCGATGTTGTGCGCGAAAGTGTTGCGGGTGCCGCACGAGCACGGGGCGATCTTCAAGATGTTCGAGCGCGGCTTCAACGCCCTCGCGGAGCGGTACGCCGGACTGCTGCAGGCCGCGCTGCGGAAGCGAGGCATCGTCCTCGCCGGGGCGGCGGCGACGGTGGCCCTGGCATTCGTGCTGTATCGCAACCTCAAGCACGAGCTCATCCCCGATGACGATCGCGGGTTCTTCCTGGTGGTGGCGTCGGCGCCCGAAGGCTCGTCGCTCGACTATACGGACGGCTATGTGCGTCAGATCGAGCAGATCATCGGTAAGACCCCGGACGTCCAGGGGTACTTCACGATCATCGGCGGATTCGCGGGCGGGGTCAACCGGGCCTTCGTCGGCGTTATCCTGAAGGATTGGGGCGAGCGACACAGCACCGTCCAACAGCTCGTGGGTGGACTGTTCCCCCAGCTCTTCGGGATCCCTGGTGTCCGGGCGTTCCCGTACGCGCCCGGGGCGCTCGGCTTCAGTCAACCAATACAGTTCGTGGTGCAAAACCCGGATTTCGCGCGGCTCGGCCAGGCGATGGACACGTTCGCAACGCACGCGCGGGCGATCAACGGGCTCACCAACATCGACACCGATCTCCGGGTCAACAAGCCGGAACTGCGGGTCACGTTCGACCGCGACCGCGCCGAAGATCTCGGCGTGCCCGTGCGCGATGTCGCCGCCGCGCTCCAGACCTTCCTCGGGGGCCGGCGAGTCAGCACGTTCACCCGCAACGACAAGCTCTACTACGTGATGGTGCAGCTCGACCGGAGCCACCGCGCCACGCCGAGCGACATGTCGGGGATTTACCTGCGCGGCCGGGGCGGGCAGCTCGTGCAGCTCGCCGCGCTCGCCAAGGTCGAGGAGGGTGTGGGGCCACGGCAGATCAATCACTTCAACCGCGTGCCGTCGTTCACGTTGACCGCGTCGCTGGTGCCGCCGTTCGCGCAGGGTGAGGCGCTCGATTCGCTCGACGCCCTGGCGCACCGGGTACTCCCACCGGGAAGCACGACGGCGCTGGCCGGCGACTCCCGGGAGTTCCGGGAAAGCAGCGGCGCGCTGTATTTCGCCTTCGGCGTGGCGCTGCTCGTGGTGTTCATGGTGCTCGCGTCGCAGTTCGAGTCGCTGGTGCACCCCTTCACGGTGCTGTTGGCGGTCCCGCTCGCGATCACGGGCGCCTTGGCCACCCTGCTCGTGGCCGCCGTGTTCCATCGGCCCGGGGGCACGATCAACCTGTACAGCCAGATCGGCATGATTCTCTTGATCGGGCTCGTGACCAAGAACTCGATCCTGCTGGTGGAGTACACGAACCAGCTGAAGGCGAAGGGCCTCGAAACAGTAGCGGCCGTGCTCGAGGCTGGCCGCATCCGGCTACGCCCGATTCTCATGACCTCGGTGGCGACGATCATGGGCGCGTTCCCAGTGATGCTCGGGTTGGGCGCTGGCTCGACGTCGCGCCGTCCGCTCGGGTACGCGATCGTGGGCGGCATTTTCTTCTCGACCGTGCTGACGCTGTTCGTCGTGCCGGTCGCGTACGTGCTGCTCGACCGCCTGGTCGCGCGCGAGGCGCGTGAGGTGCGGGCGGTCCGGCCCGTGGAGGCCGATTGATGCTGGCACTGCTCGCGGCTCTCCACCTGGCGGCGACTGCCTCCGACACGCTGCCTACCGTCACGCTGGCCGACGCGTTGCGCCGGGCCACGGGGCTCGATCCCAACTACGTCGCAGCCCTGGGGCAGGTCGACAACGCCGTGTGGGCGCGGCGCAGCGCGTTCAGCGTGTTCATTCTTCCATCGGTCACCCTGAGCACGAGCGCGACCAAGTACGCGCCGCCGTTCTTCAACTTCGCGACCCTGAAGCCGGAGCCGTACTCGGTGCAGGCCGCCGTGAGCGCGAGTTACGACCTGTTCACGGGCGGCCAGAAGCTCGCGGAGCTGACCCGTTCCGGCGCGGCCCTCGACGCCGCCCACGCCGGGGAGCTACAAGCCCGGTTCGCCTCGGCGCTGTTGACGGAGGCCGACTACAACGCTGTGCTGGCCAACCGCGAGCTGGCGCGGGTGGCGCGTGACCGCGTGCGCCGCGCCGAGGAGCAGCTCGCCGTGGCGCGCGCGCGGGTGCGGACCGGGGCCGCGGTGCAAACCGATTCGCTGCAGCTGCGCCTCGAGCTCACCCAAGCCCGCGTCACCTTGTTGCAGCAGGAGTCCGCGCTGCGCGTCTCGCGGCTGGAGCTGGGGCGGCGCATCGGGGCGGCGGGCCCGGTGGACGCCGCGGCGCTCGACACGCTGCCGCCGGCGGAGCTACCGCTCACGCTGGCCGATGCGATCACGGAAGCCGCGGCCCAGGGGCCGCACTACCGCCAGGTGGCGGCGAACGAGCGGGCGGCGGCGGCGTCCTACCGGGCGCAGCTCGGGGCCTACCTGCCGCGGGCCTCGGTGTCGTGGACCCGTACGGCATTCGACAACCGCTTCGTCCCGACGCTGCGGAGCTTCAACGCCCTCACCTTGAACGTGTCGTTCCCGCTTTGGGACAACGCCCGGCGGGAGGTCGCCCTGAGCGTGGCGCGCGTCAACCGGGACGTGGCGCGGGCGATCCGCGACGACATGGACCGCGCCGTGCAACACGACGTGACAGCGGCCTACGACGGGTACGCGACCGCCCGGGCCAGTACCGAGCTGGCGAGCGAGGGGTTGGCGGTCGCGCGCGAGAACTTCCGTGTGCAGCAGAGTCGCTATGGGGCCGGGGCGACGACCATTCTCGACTTGTTAGAAGGTGAAGTGAGCTTGAGCCAGGCGGAGGCGCAGCTGGTGCAGTCGCGGTACGCGACGCGCCTGGCGCTGGCCGGTCTCGAGGCGATCTTGGGCCGGCGACTTTTTCCGACGAACTAGGATACTTCCGTGAGCACGACGAATGTGGGACGTGTGATCGCTCTGATGGCGGTGGCGGCGGTGGCGGCGCTGGCCGGCGCCTGCAAGAAACCCCGGACCAGTGGGGCGGGCGGCGGTGGCTTCGCGGGGGTGCCGGTCGAGGTAGCCGTCGCCAGCGTCGATACGGTGCGCGACGAGGTGGCCGCGACGGGACAGATCGAGGCGGTACAGTCCATCGACCTGCGGCCCGAAGTGGACGGACGGATCACCGACTTCCTGGTGCGCGAAGGGCAGGAGGTGGAGAAGGGGACGGCGCTCTTCAAGGTGGACGACGCCCAGCTCCAGGCCCAGGTGGCGCAGCTCGCCGCGCAGCGCGATCTGGCGGACCAAGCCCTGGGGCGCACCAAGGAGCTCGTGGCCCAGCACGCCTCCTCGGCGGCGGACCTAGAGCGCGCCGAAGCGACGTCGCGCAGCGCGCAGGCGGAATACGACTTGGCGCGCATCAAGCTCGACCGCACCACCGTGCGCGCGCCGTTTGCGGGCGTCGCGGGCCAGCGCTACGTCAGCCTGGGGGACTACGTCACCACCAGCACCCGGCTCATCTCGCTGCACACCGTGAACCCGCAGCGCGCGTCGTTCCAGGTGCCGGAGCGCTTCGCCCGGCTGTTGGGGTTGGGCCAGGAAGTGACGTTCCGGGTGGCCGCGCTCCCGGGCCGCGACTTCACCGGGGAGGTGGACTTCGTGGACCCGGTCGTACAGTTGCCGGGTCGCACGATCCTCGTCAAGGCGCGTGTGCCGAACTCGCACCGGCTGCTGCAGCCGGGCATGTTTATCGAAGCGCACCTCGTGACGGCGGTGCGCCCCAAGGCGATCGTCGTCCCCGAGGACGCGGTCGTGCCGCTCCAGGGCGCCGCTTTCGTCTGGACCGTCGCCGAGGGCAAGGTGCAGCGCAAACCGGTGACGCTCGGAGTGCGGACGCCCGGCTTCGTGGAAATCGCGTCCGGCGTGCAACCCGGCGAGCAGGTAGTGGTCGGCGGCCTGGAGCTGCTGCAGCCAGGGATGCCGGTGCGACCCACGGTCGTGACGCGCGTACGGCGCGACACGACCACCGGCGACCGGGACTAGTCGGCGGCGGTGGGCGCGGGCAGGGGGGCGGAGGCGGACGCGATGCGCCGCCCCAGCCGCTGCTGCAGGGCGTCGAGGTAGGTGTAGAAGACCGGCGTCACGTACAGCGTGATGAGCTGAGAAAACGCGAGCCCCCCCACGACGGCCAGGCCGAGCGGGCGACGCGACTCGGCGCCGGTGCCCCACCCGATGGCGATCGGCAGGGTTCCCATCAGCGCCGACATCGTTGTCATCATGATCGGCCGGAAGCGGACGCTGCACGCCTCGATGATCGCGTCGCGCGGTGACTTGCCTTCCCGGCGTTCGGCCTCGAGGGCGAAGTCGATCATCATGATCGCGTTCTTCTTGACCAGGCCTACCAGCATGATCACGCCGACGAACGCATAGACGCTGAGCTCGGTGCCGAACACCAACAGCGTGAGCAGCGCCCCGAACCCCGCGAACGGCAGGCCCGACAGAATCGTGAGCGGGTGGATGAAGCTCTCGTAGAGGATTCCCAGGACGATGTAAATCACCAGGACCGCGAGCAGCAGCAGGAACAGCAGCCCCTGCTGGCTGGCCTGGAACGCCTGGGCCGTGCCGCCGAACGCCGTGCTGATGGTGGAGGGCAAGGTCTGCTGGGCGGTGCGTTGCACCTCGCGCACCGCGTCCCCCAGGGAGACCTTGGGCGGCAGGTTGAACGACAGCGTCACCGACGGGAGCTGGCCGCTGTGGTTGACGCTGAGCGGGCCCACGTCCGGGCTCGCGGTCGCCACGGCGGTGAGCGGTACCAGGGCGCCCCGCTGCGAGCGGATGTTGAGGAGGCTCAGCGCCCCGGGGTCCCGCTGGTATTGCGGCAGCAGCTCCAGGATCACCCAGTACTGATTGTTGGGCGTGTAGATCGTCGAGACCTGGCGCGAGCCGTAGGCGTCGTACAGCGCCTGCTCGATCTGTTGGACGGTGACGCCCAGCGCCGCGGCGCGGTCGCGGTCGATCTGCACACTCACCTGCGGATTCTTGATCTGCAGGTCGGTGGTGACGTCCTGGAGGATCGGGATCTGCTTGAGCCGCGCCTCGAGCTTCGCCGCGTTGTCGTACAGCGCGTCGATGTCGGCGCTCTGCAACGTGAACTGGTACTGGGTCTTCGTCGGCCGGCCGCCGATGCGGATGACGGGCGGGACCTGCAGGTAGGTGCGGATGCCCGGGAGGGCGTTGAGCTTGGGTTGCAGCTCGCGGATCACCTGGTCGGCGGGCGGACGCCCACCCCGGGGCTTCAAGCGGATACTCACCCGGCCCTGGTTCATCGTGCCGCCGCCGACGGTGGACATGAAGTGGTCCACGTACGGATCCTGCCGCAACACGTCGGCGACGGCGAGTTGGTGGTCCCGCATCGCGTCGAACGAGCTGCCCTCGATCGTCTCCGTGTTGCCCTGGATCTGCCCGGTGTCTTCGGTGGGGATGAATCCCTTGGGCACCACGACGAAGAGGACGGCCGTCGCCGCCAGGATCCCCGCCGAGAACGCGAGGCTCGTGGGCCGGTGATCCATCACCCAGGCGAGGCTGCGCTGGTACGCCCCGAGCACGCGGCGGTAGACGCGCTCCGTGGCCTCGTAGAAGCGGCCGTGCCGCTCCTCCGACGGCGGGCGCAGGAAGCGGCTGCACAGCATCGGCGTCAGGGTGAGGGAGACGAACCCGGAGACGAGGATCGCGATGCCGATGGTCACGGCGAACTCATGGAACAGCCGGCCGATGATGCCGCCCATGAACAGCACCGGGATGAACACCGCGGTGAGCGACAGCGTCATCGACACGATGGTGAAGCCGATCTCGCGCGCCCCTTCCAGCGCGGCCTGCAGCGGCCGTTTCCCCATCTCCAGGTGCCGCACGATGTTCTCGAGCATCACGATGGCGTCGTCCACAACGAAACCGACCGAGAGGGTGAGCGCCATCAGCGACAGGTTGTCGAGGCTGTATCCCAGGAGGTACATCGCCGAGAACGTGCCGATGATGGAGAACGGCAGGGCGAGGCTGGGGATCACCGTCGCCGACAGGTTCCGCAGAAAGAGGAAGATGACGAGCACGACGAGACACAGGGTGATGAGCAACGTCGTCTGGACATCGTTCACCGACTGGTGGATCGAGACCGAGCGGTCGTACAGGGTGTTGATCTGGACCGACGCGGGCAGTTGCGGCACGAGACTCGCGACGGTCGCCTTGGCGGCATCCGCCACCTGCACGGTGTTCGTGCCCGGCTGGCGTTGAATCGCGAGGATGATGGCGCGCACGCCGTCGTACCAGGTGGCGTTGCGGTTGTCCTGGACGTCGTCCAGCACGTTGGCGACGTCCTGGAGCCGCACCGGCGCGCCGTTCTGATAGGTGACGACGAGCTGGCGGAATTCCGGCGCGCTGGAGATCTGTCCGTCCGCGAGCACGGTATAGGCCCGCTGCGGGCCCCACAGGGTGCCGGTGGGGAGGTTGGGGTTCCCCGCATTGACGGCGGCCGTGACCTCGTCCAGCCCGATGCCCCGCGCTTGCAGGGCCTTGGGGTCAAGCTGGATGCGCACGGCGTACTTGGCTGAGCCGAACACCTGGACCTGGGCCACGCCGCTGACGGTCGACAGCCGCTGGGCGAGGAACGTCTCCGCGTACTCGTCCAGGGTGGCGAGCGGCAGCGTGTTGGAGGTGAGTGTCAGGTAGAGAATCGGCGAGTCGGCCGGATTCACCTTCTGATAGGACGGCGGCTGAATCCCCGGGGGCAGCTGCCGCAGCGTCTTGGAGATCGCCGCCTGCACGTCCTGGGCGGCCGCGTCGATGTCGCGGGACAACGTGAACTGCAGCGTGATCGAAGTGCCGCCGAGGGTGCTCGAGGAGGTCATCGCGTCGAGCCCGGCGATGGTCGAGAACTGCTTCTCGAGCGGGGTCGCGACCGCCGCCGCCATCGTCTGCGGGCTCGCGCCCGGCAGTCCCGCCGAGACGGTGATCGTTGGGTAATCCACGTTCGGCAGGTCGCTCACCGGGAGCAGGCGGTAGGCCATCACGCCGAACATCAGGATCCCCAGCATCACGAGCGTGGTCGTGACGGGGCGGCGGATGAACAGCCCCGAGATGCTCACCGGATCGAGCCCCCGGCGCTCTCCGACCGCGGCGCCCCGCGGATGTCCACGTGCGCGTTCGGCGTGAGGCGCAGCTGGCCGTCCGTAACGACCAGGGCGCCCGGTACGACGCCGTCGGCGATGACGGCGAGGCTGTCCACGGTGCGCGCCACGGTCACCGACTGCTGGGTCGCCGAGCCGTCGCCGTTCACGATGAAGACGTACGTCCCCTGTTGGCTCGTCAACACCGCTTGCGCCGGGACGACCAGGGCGTCGGCCTCCACGGCGAGGATCAACGTGACATCCACGAACTCCCCGGGCCACAATTGGCCGTCGGCGTTGGCGAAGCGGCCTTTGAGTAGCACCGTGCCGGTGATGGAGTCCACGTGGTTGTCCATGAACGCGAGCACGCCGTCGAGCGGTCCGGCGCCGCCGGCGCCCGGCCGCGCCCGCACCGGCAGCGGGTGGTCGGCGTAGCGGCGCAGGGCGGGGAGGTTGCTCGAGGGCACGGCGAACCGCACGAGGATCGGCCGCAACTGGTTGATCGTCACCAGCGGCGTCGGGTCGCTGGGACGCACCAGGGCGCCCTCGCGGACGGTGAGACTCCCGGTGCGGCCGCCGATCGGAGCACGGATCGTCGCGTACTCGACGTTGAGCTGGGCCGAAACCAACGCGGCCGAATCGGCCCGCACCGTCGCGGCGAGGGCATCCGCGGTGGCCTGCTTCTGCTGATAGTCCTCCTGCGTGACGGTGTTGTTCGCGGCGAGGTCGCGGTAGCGGGCCGCGTCCCGGGCGGCGTTGTCCCACTGGACCTGATCCCGGCTGAGCGTTGCCTCGGCCTGCAGCAGCGTGGCCTCATACGGGCGCGCGTCGACCTGGAACAGCGCCTGTCCCGCGACGACCTCGTCACCTTCGTTGAACCGCACGCGCAGCACCGTGCCTTCCACCCGGGGCAGGACGCCCACTCCGCGAATGGGCTCGACGGTGCCCGTCGCGCCGAGCTGGTAGGGTACGGGCCGGCGCTCGGCGCGCGCGACCGTCACGGCCACCCGGGGCGGGCCGGCCGGCGGCCGGCGGGAGCAGGCGAGGGCCGCCGCCGCGACGACGAGGACCGCGGTGCGAACTGGGACGGAGTGGGCCATGGCGTTAACGATACTACGCACGAGGCGACCCCGGCGTGAAGGGGAACCGCGCCGTCCGCAGGGCCGTAGGGACTGCATGGCCACCGCCGGTCCCCCCGATATCGCGACGAAGCTCGCGGCCCTCAAAGTCGAAGCCGATCGCGAGTGGGAGCAGCGACGACGACCCTCGAAAGCCCCCGCTCCCGCCGCGCCTCCCACGCCATCTCGCCCCTGGCGCCGCCTGGCCGCCGCAACCCTCACGGCCGCCGCGCTGCTGGTGCTGCCGTTCGTCGTACTCGTGCGCGGCGCGGTGTACCTCTACAGCACGCGGCACTGGCCGACCGGCCTGGCGCTGCTCGGGGCCGGCGTGCTGACCCTCGGAGTCGTTACCGCGTACGGCGCCTGGCTGTCGCGGCGGCTGACGGGGCGCGCGCGTCTGTCACTAGTGGCCAAGTGGATCGCGCTGCCGCTGGTGCTCGGTTACGGCGGGCACGCGCTGCTGTTCCTGGCGCGGGAGCACGCCAAAGGGGACGGGATCCGCGCCGAATATCGGGCCACCCATCCGCTGCTGCGCCTCGCGCTGTCCACCTTGGTTCTCGGCGACCGTGACCTGGTGCTGACCGATCTGAGCCGCGTTCCGGCGGACTATGCTGCGATGGGGCTGCCGGCGTACGATCGCACGTTGCATTACCGTCAGGCCGACGGTTGGTCGCACGCCGTGGACCTGCGCACCACCGGCCGTAGCGGGGTGACCAACCTGTTCGTCCAACTCTACTTCCGGGCGATGGGGTTCCATACGCTGCGGCACGTCGGGACCGCGGATCACCTGCACGTGGAGCTGCCGGTCCTCACCCCGTAGGGCGTAATCGTGGTACGTCGTGCGGGGTTTTGCTTGGCGTCTGAGCGCCTCGGCGCCTTAGCGTGTGTGCCTCATGCTCGCCCGCGTCCGCTCCGCCGCCGTTCTCGGCATCGACGCCTATCTCGTCGACGTCGAGACCGACATCTCCAACGGCCTACCGACGTTCGCGACGGTGGGACTGCCGCAAGGCGCGGTGAAGGAGGGGCGCGAGCGGGTATACGCGGCGCTCACCAACACCGGCTACACGTTTCCCCTGAAGCGCATCACAGTGAATCTCGCCCCAGCCGACATCCGCAAGGACGGCTCCGCCTTCGACCTGCCGATCGCCCTCGGCGTCCTGGCGGCGACCGGCCAGGTCGGCGGTGAGCGGCTGGGTGGCGTCGCCGTACTGGGGGAATTGAGCCTGGAGGGTGCGATCCGGCCGGTGCGCGGAGCGTTGCCGGTGGCGCTCGCCGCTCGGGGCGCCGGCCTTGACGCGTTGGTGCTCCCCAAAGAGAACCTTGCCGAGGCGGGCGTGGTGCAGGGGCTGCGCGTCCTGGGCGCCGCGAACCTGGCCGAGCTGGCCGATTTTCTGGACGGCCGGTCCGAGCTGCCGCACGCGGAGGTGGACGTCGCCCGGCTGTTCGAGGAGCGGGCGCGGCACGACGTGGACTTCGCGGAAGTAAAGGGGCAGGCCCACGCCAAACGCGCGCTCGAAGTCGCGGCGGCGGGGGCGCACAACATCCTCATGGTCGGTCCGCCGGGCTCCGGCAAGACGATGCTCGCGCGCCGGCTGCCGACGATCCTGCCGCGCATGAGCCTCGAGGAAGCGCTCGAGACGACGAAGATCCACTCGGTGGCCGGGACGCTGCCCCTCGGCGAGTCCCTGGTTGCGCGGCGGCCGTTCCGCGCCCCGCACCACACGATCAGCGACGCCGGGTTGATCGGCGGGGGTTCCTACCCGCGACCCGGGGAAGTGAGTCTCGCGCACGGCGGCGTGCTGTTCCTCGACGAGCTGCCCGAGTTCCGCAAGAACGTGCTCGAGGTGCTGCGACAGCCGATGGAAGACGGCGTGGTGACCATCGCGCGCGCGGCGATGAGCCTCAGCTATCCGGCGCGCTTCATGCTGGCGGCAGCGATGAATCCCTGTCCTTGCGGGTACCACGGCGACCCGCAGCACGCCTGCTCCTGCGGCCCGCTGGGCGTGCAGCGTTACCTGGCGCGCGTCTCCGGACCGCTGCTCGACCGCATCGACATCCACCTCGAGGTCCCGGCCGTGAAGTACCGGGCGCTGGCCGAGCAGGGCGGGGGCGAGCCGAGCGAGGCGGTGCGCGAGCGGGTGGACCGGGCGCGGGTGGTGCAGCGGGAGCGTTTCGTGGGACGGGCGGGGGTGTACGCCAACGCGCACATGGCGCCGCGCGACATCCGGCACTTCTGCCGGGTGACCGATGGGGCCGACGCATTGCTGCGCACGGCGATCAGCCGCCTCGGGCTCTCGGCGCGCGCCTATCACCGCATCCTCAAGATCGCGCGCACCATCGCCGACCTCGAGGGCGCGGCCGATCTGCAGCCCAAGCACGTGAGCGAGGCGATCCAGTATCGGACGCTGGATCGGCGGGGAGTCGCATAGGAGCAAGACAGCCCGTAGGTTGGACAGTGAGGAGTCGAAGACAAATGTCCCACTTCCGTGTTGGATACATGCTCCTGAGCCTAGTTCTCGGAGCAGCCACCTCCCTGCGTACTCAAGCCGTCCGCGGGCAAGTTCTCGGACAACTGAACCTACAGCCTGTCGCCGGCGCCTTGGTGTTCTTGCTGGACGATGGCGGCCACGAAGCCGACCGCACGCCCACCAACGGGTCTGGCAACTTTCTGCTGCGCGCCCAGCGCCCCGGTGAGTATTCCTTGCTCGTCCTGCGCATCGGTTACCAAAAATGGCAATCACCGGCGTTTCGGCTCGCTGCTGCCGACACTATGGAATACCGCGCCGAAGTTCTCGAAAACCCGGTCGAGCTTCCGGTAGTTTCGATCGAGGCTCAGCGGCAGTGCCGCATCGCCCCGGAAGGCGGTGCGGTGATTGCGGCCCTCTGGGGGGAAGCGCGAAAGGCGCTGATACTGACGGACCTCACTCGTGAACAGAGCTCCTTTCAGTTTCGTATCGTGAGAGCTACGCGCCGCCTGAATCAGGATCTGGTCCCGGTGGAGGAAGCGACTGATACCAGTGTGGTGACGACCTTCCAACCGTTCGCGAGCCTGCCCGTCGAGAGCCTGGTGGTGACCGGCTTCGTCCGGGACTCAGGGGGCGTCGCGATCTACTATGGACCCGATGTCGCGGTCCTGTTTTCCGACGCGTTCTTGCAGCGTCACTGCTTCCGAGCGAGGCTTTCCCGTCGCACTGATCCTGGTCTTGTGGGGCTGGCATTCGAACCGACCAGGGGAGCGACAGTTCCCGATATCGCCGGTGTCCTGTGGCTCGACCGGCAGACGGCCGCGCTCAAGTACTTGGAGTACCAGTACACGAACCTTGAACCTGAGCTGGGCGACCGGGCGGGGGGGCGCGTCGAGTTTCTCGAGCTTCCCTCGGGGGCGTGGATCGTCCGGCAGTGGAGGATCGAAACGCCGATCCCGCTGCGGGGGCCGTCGGGGTGGATCCGGACGGGCAGGCCCAGCGGCTATCGGATACACGAACGCCGGGTGCTCGAGGTGTTGACCGCCGACGGACGCAGCGTACTGCGCTAGGAGCGCACAGCTGAAAAAAGGGCGGTAGAGGCGATGGCCTCTACCGCCCTGGGTTCTTCAGGACGAGCGGGGCTAGTTGTGAATCACGATGCTCCCGCCGCCCAGGACGGTGCTCGCTGGAGCGCCGTCGCCGCTGCCCATCTCACTGTCGTAAATGACCACGCCTGTGTTCTTGTCCCAGATCTTCATCCGGAACGTGTCGGGATCGCCCCCGGTGACGTCGCCGTCGACGGCGGAGACCAGGAACGCGAAATCTCCGGCGCCGTTGATGGTCCCGGACCCCTTGAACCGCACCTTCGAGGTCGAGACCACCAACCAGTCGTAGCTCGTGCTGTGGAAATGCAGGCTCCCGAGGTGGAAGTCGAACTCCGTGTTCCCAGTCGGCGTAATCGCGTTCTTGGGATACTTGGACACGAACCCAAACGTCGCCTTGCCGGTGACGAGTGGATTCGCTGGGTAGGCGCCCCGGGGCGAGATGATCCAGCCCCCGCCCGTTACGAAGCCGCCCAACGGGTTGAACACCACCACGAACTGGAAGACGGACTGTCCGCTGCCGCCGTCCTTGTCGGTGACGGTGAGGGTCAGCGTGTACACCCCCGCCGCCGCGTAGGCATGGCTGCCGCTCGCCGAGCCGGAGCCGTTGGTTTCGCTGATCGCCGTGGGCGACGTGCTGCCGTCGCCCCAGTCGATCACGCCGGTGTGCGTGTCGAGCGTGCCGGGGTCGGTGAAGGCGGCGCCGACCGTCACGGCCGTGCCGGCCTCCAACGGATCGATCGGCGCCGTGATCGGCCCGACGCTGGGCGCGACGTTGGTGATCACCGCCAAGGTCGTCGCTTCGCCGGAGAGCGACCCGTCGGAGACGGTCAGCTTCACCGTGTAGCTGCCGTTGTCGGCATAGCGGTGCGTCGGGGTCGGGCCGCTGCCCGAGGATCCGTCGCCGAAGTCCCACGTGTAGCTGAGCGCATCGCCGTCGGGATCAGATGAATGCGACCCGTCGAACGCGACCGTGGAGCCCTCCGCGCCACTTGCGGCGGGGCCGGCGTTCGCGACCGGGGCCCGGTTGACCTCAACCGTCACGGTCGCAACAGCGGTCCCTACGCCGGCGTCGTCATCGCGCACCGTCACGGTGACGGTGAACGGGCCGGCTTGGCCGGAGGGATACACGTGACTGAGATGGAACGTGGTGCCCGTGAGGGCGAGCGGCTGGTCGCCCGAGCCGTCGCCGTAATTCACCGTCGCCGTCCAGGTGTCCGCGCCGGGATCGGTGAACGACCCGTCCGCGGCGTAGGTCTCACCCGGATGCAGCGTCGCCCCGGCGATGGCGCTCACCACCGGCACGACGTTGGCGATCGTCGCGAGGGCGGTGGCGCTGTTCGTCAGGCCGCCGTCAACCGCGGTGACCGTGAGGGTAACCGTATAGCTCCCGTTGTCCGCGTAGGTGTGGCTCGGCGTCGCGCCGGCCGCGGTCGCGCCGTCGCCGAACGCCCAGGCGTAGGTCAGCGCGCCGCCCGGTGGATTTGTCGCTGAAGCGCTGCCATCGAAGGTGACGGCCGCGCCTTCCAGCCCGGTGTAGGGACCTCCCGCATTGGCGACGGGCGGCAAGCTGCGAGCTGCTTGTCCGAACACGACGTTGTCGACCCCTTCGGACTGGCCGCTGGGGGAGAAGATCCGGATGCGTGTGATGGCCTCGCTGGTACTCACGCCCCAGAAGGTCCCACCAGCGGTGCATGCTGCCGTGGTCGAGACGAGCAGGCCGCTCTGCCCGAAGACGTCGATCTGACAAATATCGTCCGAGAGGTACGCGACCAGGTCCATGCCCACCGCGGTCACACTGCCGCCGCTGAAGTCAATGAGGAAAGCGTCGGTGAACACGTTGGCGACGAGGTTCTTCGAGGGCGCTCCGAAGAATCCGGCTCCCACTAAAACGAGCTCTTCTCCCGCCTCGAAGTGGTCGGCGTTGAACTGCACACCGGGCGGGATTTCGCCGGTGTGGAAGCAGTCGTCATTGGTGGTGGCGTCCACCGGCCCCCGGCACGTCTTGACCCGTCCGTCGAGCACCTGGCCGGTTTCGAAGTCTGCCAGCGCCAGGCCGGGGAACTGCGCGAGAAAGCTGGCGCGGTCGGTGAAGAAGGACACCGAGGACGCGGTGGCATCCGCTTGGAGACGGATGGGACTAGTGGTCGGCTGGTCGCAGCTGACGAGCGAGAGAGCGAGCAACGAACCGACGGCAACGAGGCGAGACGCGCGTATCATAGCACCGCCCGCGTGAGGGTGTCCCTGTATGAGGACCGGCTCAGGGTCTAATCCGGGGGCGCTACCGGACCCAATTGGGCCACCGGGCGGCGGGGGGCGGTGACCGGCATCACACGTCCCGTGCAGGATGTTGGGGGGCCAGCAGTTGCTGTTTAGCGCAGCGAGGTCAATCGCCAGCCCGAGCCGTCGCGCAGAAACGTGGCGTGGAACGCCAGCGGTCGCTGCATCCCGCGGCCGGTGGCGATGTCGACGTACTCGTAGGAGCCCTCGAGGCCGGCATCGGCGCGATCGCCGGTCGTTTCGAGAGTGGTAACACGCAACGTGACACGCGGGTTTTGGGCACTCATGAAGAATGTGCCCCAATCCTGGGCTTCCTGCACGGTCAGGGTCGGGTACACCTGCCGCAGCCGCGCGAGATTGCGCGACTCGAGGGCCCGCACCAGCGGGGCGGCCGCCGCTTCGATCGCCGCACGGGAATCGACGGCAGACGGAGAAGGCTCTGGCTGTCGGGTGGTGCTCTCCCGCGGCGCAGCCGCACCCGGTTGAGAGAGCGGTGCCGGGTGGGCGAAGCGCTCGCCTGCCGGCCGGGGAGGTTTCGCTGCGGCCAGCGGTGTGGCGGTGGCATGGGCCGTGGTCGTCTCAGCCGCGGGCGCGGCCGCGATCGGCGGCGTCACCGGCCGCCCGTCCCGCGCCGAGTGAGTGACGACCCACCAACCGGCGGCGGCTGCGAGCGCAACGACCGGGAGAGCCCACGCGACGACCGGGACCCGACGCGGCGCAGCGGGCGCGGCTCTGGTCGTCTTGGGTTTCGGACTCCGGGTCGCGGGGAGAGGGCTGACCGGGGTCGCGAGCCGCCGCACGTCGGCATCGGCTTTGGCCCGGCCGAGGGCGGCGAGCTGGGCTCGGATCGGATCCTCGCGGGTGAGCGGCGCTCCGCCCAGCGCGGCCACGGCGGACTCGATGTCGGGCCAGCGCCGCGTCGGGTCTTTCTCGAGCATGCGCATCAGGGCGGCGGCGGTTTCCGGGGGGCAGTCAGGGCGCAGCTCGGCGATTGCGGTCGGCGGCTCGTGGACTTGGGCGTAGAGCAGACCGATCGTCGTGTCGGCGAGAAACGGCAGCCGCCCGGCGAGCAGCTCGTACGCCACGATCCCCAGCGAGTACTGGTCCGAGGCGCCGGACAGCTCGCGCTTCGCTTCGCATTGCTCGGGGCTCATGTAGGAGGGCGTGCCGATCGTCGCCCCCGTCATCGTGAGCCCTTGCGTCTCCGACACCTTGGCGATGCCGAAGTCGGTGACGACCACCCAGCCGTCAGTGTCGAGCATGATGTTGGCGGGCTTGACGTCGCGGTGCACGACGCCGCGGCGGTGGGCGTAGCCCAGGGCGTCGCCGGCGTGGTAGAGCACCGCCCGCACCAGGGGCAGCGGCAGCGGCCCCGCGGCGCGGACGATGGACTCGAGCGAGCGGCCCTCGACGAACTTCATCACGAAGTAGACGAGGTCCGCGCTCTCACGGACGGCGTAGACGGGAATAATGTGCGGGTGGCTGAGCGCCGCGGCGGTGCGCGCCTCGCGCTTGAAGCGCTCGACCATGCCGGCGGTGGAGAACAGCGCCGGCGCCATCACTTTGATGGCGACTTTGCGATCGAGGGCGATGTCGTGGGCGAGGTACACCGTCGCCATGCCGCCCTGGCCCAGCTCGCCATGGATGTCGTAGTGCCCGAGGGTGGCGCGGCGCAGCGCCTCGAGCTGTGCGGACTGGCCCTGCGACAGGCGGGCGGCGTCGTCGGGAGTCACGTACGCGGTCGCAACCTGCCCCTGCTGGCCCGACACGTCGGCCCCGCACGTCGGACAGTGGCGCGCCCCCGGCGGCACGGGGGTGCCGCAGCGGCCGCAGACGGCGGAATCGGGCATGGCGTGACGAATATAGCCGGACGGTCGGACCGAGAGCGCGGCTGGCCGCAGCCGCGGTCGGAGCGTATCATATCGCCTCCTCTGAGCTCTCGGAGCCTTGATGTCGCCACGCATCGCACTCGCCGTTGCGGTGATCACCATCACGGGCCCTCTCACTGCCCAGTCGCTCCGCGAGCAGATCCGCACCGACCTGTTCACCTTCGGGAATTGCGGTGAGCCGCTGTGCCTGGCCGGCGCGCTGCCCGGCCACGGATCTCACTTCATCCCCGCGACGCAGTCGGCGGCGG
>QHVC01000101.1 GCA_003222205.1 Gemmatimonadota bacterium
CGATGCTGTTCCTGCAGGGGACCCGCGACACGTTCGCGCAGCTCCCGCTCTTGGAGCCGGTGATCGCGCGCCTGAAGCCCCGGGCGACGCTGCACCTGATCGACGGCGGGGATCACTCGTTCAAGGTGCCCAAGAGCTCGGGACGGACACCCGAGGATGTCATGAACGATCTGGCGGATACGATCGCCGGCTGGACGTCTGATGTCTGACGTCTGATATCTTTATCTCATGGCCTACTGGATCCTCAAAACCGAGCCCTCCACCTACAGCTTCGACCAGCTGGAGCGCGACAGGTCGGCGGTGTGGGACGGCGTGAGCAATCCGCTCGCGCTGAAGCACCTGCGGGAGATGCACCCCGGGGACGAGGCGCTGATCTACCACACCGGCGATGAGAAGGCAGTCGTCGGATTGGCGCGCGTGACATCCGCGGCGTATCCGGATCCCAAAGCCAAGGATCCCAAGTTGGTGGTTGTGGAGCTGAAGCCGATCAAGCGTCTCAAGGGGCCGGTGACGCTGGCCGCGATCAAGGCGGAGCCGGCGTTTCAGGACCTGGCGCTGGTGCGGATGCCGCGATTATCAGTGGTGCCCGCGACGGCTGCGCATTGGAAGAAGTTGCTGGCGATGGCGGGTAACGGGTAACCCTAAAGGACTCCCTAACGGTCGCGGGCAACCGGCAACCGGCAACGTGCAACGGAGGGACTCATGGGCAAAGGTGACCTGCGCTCGCGCCGCGGCAAGATCTACCGCGGCACCCACGGCGTGACGCGCAACCGTAAGAAAGAGAAAGCCAAGAACCGCAAGAAACCTAAGCCGGCGGCGGACTCATCCGATCGAGAAACGCCAGCTCGTCCGGGGTGAGGCTGCCGACGCCGCTCGACGTGGCCTTGGCCACCAGCCGGTCGAACTCCTCGCGGTTGACGGGATGCATCGTTTCGCGCGTCGCCCGCTGCCAGCGCTCCAGGGCCGACGTGGGCGGCGCGCGGGGCGCCGGTGGCGCGGGGCGGAACCCGGCCCGGCGCAGTTGTCGCGTCGTCCAGCGGAAGAACAGCCAGCCGCCCGCGAAGCCGCCCAGGTGGGCGAAGTGGGCGACCCCGGGCTCGAACCGTCCCCCCATCCCGCCGATCAAGGACAGCACCGTCATCACGATCACGAACGTGCGGGCCTGGAGCGGCAGCACGAACCACACGAGGATCCGCTCGCGCGGCCAGAACCGGGCGAACGCGTAGAACACGCCGAAGATCGCCGCTGACGCCCCCACCATCTTCGCTTCGGGGGAGAGCACTGAGGTCGCGAGCCACAGCAGCGCCCCTGAAAACCCGCTCGTCAGGTACAGCGCAATGAACCGCTTGCTCCCCAGCACCATCTCCACGCGCGGCCCGAAGAAATAGAGGCCGAGCATGTTGAAGAGCAGGTGGCTGAAGTTGGCGTGAAGAAACATGTAGGTGAGGATCGTCCACGGATGGGTGCCGAGCTGCGCGGGGACGAGGGCGAAGGAAGTCCCGATTGACTGGTAGGCCTCTTCCAGGAAGAACACGCCGATGTTGAGAAACAGCAGGCGCGCCACCCAGGGCGTCAGCGTCAGCACGGCGGTGTCCTCACGAGTTGGGCACGGGCGGCTATCATTGTAGCGATGGACGAGGCCGTTCGTCAGTCCGACCGGCGCATCCTCCTCGCCGACGCCGACGCATTCTACGTCTCGGTGGCCCGCCTCCTGGACCCCGAGGGCGCGGGCCGGGCGCCCTGCCTCATCGTGGGCGGCTCGGCCGACCGCCGCGGCGTCGTCACGTCGGCCTCCTACGAGGCGCGGCGGTTCGGCGTGCACTCCGCCATGCCGATGGCCCGCGCGCTGCGGCTCTGCCCCAAAGCGATGGTCGTCCCGGTCCCCTGGGAGGCGTGTGCCGCCAAGAGCCGCCACGTCCGCGAGGTGCTGGAGCGGTTCACGCCGGTCGTCGAGCAGGCGTCGAGCGACGAGTTCTACCTCGACCTCTCCGGCACCGAAGGGCTCTACGGCGGCGAGCCGCTCGCAACAACGGCGACGCGCATCCGCGAGGCGGTGCGGGCGGAAACGGCGCTTGCGGTGACGGTGGGCGGTGGCACCACGCGACTCGTTGCCAAGCTCGCCACCAATGTCGCGAAACCCGGCCCCGACCATCCCGGCGCGGGCGTGCTGATCGTCCCGTCCGGTGCGGAAGGCGAGTTCCTGCGCCGCTTCACGCTCGCCGAGCTGCCACTCGTCGGCCCCAAGCTCCAGGAGCGGCTGCGGCACTTCGGGCTGCGGACCGTGGACGACGTGCTGCGGCGCGACCGGGCGACGCTCGTCGCCTGGCTGGGCGAGCGGGAGGCGGACTGGTTGTCCGATCGGGTGCGGGGCGTGGACGACGGGGACGTCGTGCCCGACCGCGAGCCGAAATCCATCAGCCGGGACGAGACGTTCGCCGTGGACGTCAGGGACGATGCCGAGCTGGAGCGGCGGCTCCTCGAGCTCGCCGACCGCGCCAGCGCCGACCTGCGGGAGGAAGGCCTCCTCGCCCGTACCGTGACGGTGAAGATCCGCGACGCCGACTTCACGACGCGCCAGGCGGGGCGGACGCCGCCCGAGCCGGTGTGCTCGGACCGGGCGATCTACGCGCTGGCCCGGGAGCTGCTCCACCGACTGCGGCGCGCCCGGCGGGTCCCAGCGCGGCTCCTGGGAGTTGCGCTGTCGCAATTCGTGCGCGCGGAGGCAGCGGCGCCGCAGCTCTCTCTGCTCGCCGCGCCGCGCCTGGCCGGTGCGGAGTCCGAGCGCGACCGCGTGCTGGCCCGCGTCCTTGATGAAGTGCGCGAGCGGTTCGGCCCCGACGCCCTCGCGCGTGGGCGCACCCCGGCGGGGTGAGGCGCGTCAGGCCGCGCCGAGCGCCGCGGCCGCCCGCTGCTGGTCCTTCGATTTCACCCAGAGCAGGGCGCCGTAGCGGCCCATGCCGGACGAGACCGCGTCCACCGCCGTGACGTTGATCTTCGCCCCCGCGAGCCGCTCCAAGAGCCCCGCGATCGCGCCGCGGCGGTCGTCGCCTTCGACGAGGAACACGTGCTTGGCCGCCGAGAGCTTGATCCCCGCGCTCTTGGCTGCGGCGAGGAATCCCGCGGGGTCGGACGGGACGAAATCGACCTGCGACTTGCGCGCGCTGGGGAACGCGTGGAACGCGGCGAGGTTGACGCCGGCGTCGCGCAGCCGCGCGAGCACGCGCGCGCCTTCGCCGGGCTTGTCGGCGACGGTTGTGTAGTAATACTCCACCTGGCGGATCGTGTCGGCCATCGGGCCTCCTTGCGTATGGCCGTATAGCCGTATGGCCGTATGGCCGTACAGCTCCAGCCGCCCTTAACCTCCACCTGTGAGCAGCGCGATGGCAAGTCATACGGCTATACGGCCGTACGGCCCATACGGCCATACGATCTCACCGCAAGCCAGCCCAGCACGGCCAGCGCGGCCAGCGGCACGACCACGCCCAGGGACTGGATCAGCAACGCCATCACTGCGACGAAGTTGCGCCACGCCTGGGTGAACGCGCTGCCGACGACACTGGTGCCGGCCGTCCCCACCACGGGGTAGGGCTGGTGCACTTCGACCGACAGTGTGCTCGTCGCCGCGTGCGCGCGCAGGTACCGAATCCGCCCCTCGTAGCGCTCGATATCCTCGCGCACCCGCGCCAGCTCCCGTTCTACCGCGAGCACGTCGCTCAACTTCCCCGTCCGCGCGGCCAGCAGCGTGACGAGCCGCTGCTCCAAGCGCCGCGCGTTCTCCATCCGCGCCGAGACGTCCACGAACTCCTCGCCCACGTCCTCGGCGGTCACTTCCACCCGTTCCAGCTTGCCGATCGGACGCAGGCCGGAGAGCGCCTCGTCGAAGCGCGCCGCGGGGATCTTGAGCTCGAGGGTGGCGGTGGGCACCGCTTGGCGACCCGTCTCCAGATCGGTCCCGGCCACGAACCCGCCGACCCGGATCGCAAGCGCCCGCACGGCGGCGATGGCGGGCTCGAGCGAGTCGACCTCGATGGCGGCGGTCCCCGTGCGGATCACCATGTTGGTAACGTCGCTGGGACCGATCGGGGGCAGGTCTACGGCCTTGGTGACTGTCACTGCCTCGAGGGCGGCAGGGGCGGCCGCGAACCGCGCCCGCTGGGCGACAGAGGCACTGTCTCGACTGAAGAACTGGTAACCTCCAGCCTGCCTCTGTTCCAATCGGGAGCGCTCGCCGCAGGCCCCCATCAGCAGGATCAGGAAGATCATGGTTGCGCGTTTCATCGTCTCCTCCGGAGAAAGGGCCTCCTCAAGAGACGCCGGTGCCGTTACGCTCCACACACATCCGGATGAGGCTTGCAGGACTTAGGGATGACGACAACGTTTCAGCAGTCTCGCCAACCTCCGGGAGGAAGCCATGAGGAAGGAATGGGCCGGCTACGCCCCCGTCGTGCTGCGCGTGATGCTCGCCATCGGGTTCCTCTATCACGGCCTGCCGAAGTTCGGCGGGGCCGGGCACCAGCAGTTCCAGGGGAATCTCCAGGCCATGGGGTTTCCCGCGCCGGCGCTGCTGTCCTGGGTAGGAGCCGTCGTTGAAGTGGGCGGAGCACTCGCCCTGCTGGCGGGGGCGTTCACCACGATTGCGAGCCTGCTGCTGCTCCTGGAGATGCTGGTGGCGATCATCAAGGTCCACGGCCCCAACGGGTTCAGCTTCATGCACATCACGGGGATGACCCCGCAGGGCCCGCAGTTCGGCATGCCCGGCTACGAGGTGAACCTGCTCTATATGGCGATGCTGTTGGCGCTGGCGTTGGGTGGAGCGGGGAAGTGGTCGGTGGACGAGCGGCGGGCGAGCCGGCTCGGGCAGCCCCTGACGATGTAATCGACGTCCCGCGCGTTATCGGTTGTCGGTTCTCAGTTGTCGGGTAAACCGATGACCGACAACCGACGACCGAAAACGTCTATGGAATTCGGCTCTCCCTCCATCGCCGCGGATCGAACAGCCCCTCGGGCAGCGCCACGTCCGTCTTGATCTCCGAGTACTCCTCCAGCCAGCGCTGTTGCCCGTCGTTCAGGAACTCGACCCGCGCCGAGACCCAGGCCGGCCCCACGGGACGATAGTCCTCGAAGCGCACGTCGCTGGTTTTCGTCGTGTCGCGTCCGGGTTGCAGCATGCGCACGAACACGAGCCGCCCCTTGTCCACCCAGAACTGCCGCGTATGCAGGTCGCCGGCGCGCGCGCCCACGACGAACACCGGCCGTCCGTGCCACGCGTCTTCGTGCACCGTCGCGAGATCGATCTTGAGTCCTTCCAGTTGTGCGATGGTGCGCTCCACCGGCTGGGCGTAGACGTCGAAGCCAAGCACCATCAGCGGGTGCACGAACGCCGTAGCCTCGCGCAGCGAGTCGTGCGCGAACGTGTACTGCGAGTCGTTCGCGAACAGCGCGCCGTTCCCGGAGTCGCCCGGCTGGAAGTCGATCCGCAGCCGGCCGGGGATCGCCGCGTATTCCCGCCACACCGAGTGCTCGGTGGAGCCGTCGGGATGGGTAGCTGTGTTCCGCTGCACGAACGTGAGCGTCCCGTACCAGTGACCCGCGTAGCGGTCGTGCATCTGTCGGAGCAGCTCGCGGCCGCTGCGCGGCGGACGGGGAGCGGCGAGCAAGGCGACGAGCGCGACGAGCATGGCGTTCACGACGGATCCTTTCAGGGTTGCAGGCGGTAGCCCGCCTTGCGCACGGTCAGAATATGCTGCGGCGCGGCGAGGTCTTCCTCCAACTTGCGGCGCAGCTCGGCGATGTGGGTATCCACGGTGCGGCTCATGACGGCGGAGTTGTACCCCCACACTTCGGTGAGCAGCTCCACGCGGCTCGCGACCGCCCCCCGGCGGCGCAGCAGAGCGACGAGCAGCTCGTATTCCTTGGGCGTGAGGGCGACGGGCTGACCGGCCCGCATTACCGTCCGCGAGGCGGAGACCACCTCGACCTCGCCGAACCGCTCGACGTCCGGCTCGGGCGCTGCGGGATCGCGCGTGGCGCGGCGCAGCAGCGCCTCGACCCGCGCCAGCAGCTCCAGCACGCCGAACGGCTTGGTGACATAGTCGTCGGCGCCGAGGCGCAGGCCGCGGACCTTGTCGGATTCTTCGCCGCGCGCCGTGAGGATCAGCACCGGCACCCGCCGGCCTTCGTCGCGCAGCGCGCGCAGCACGCGGAACCCGTCCATCCCCGGGAGCATGAGATCGAGGATCACGAGCTCCACGTCCGCGTCGCGGGCGCGGGCGAGGCCCTTGGCGCCGTCGCCTACTACGTCCACCTCATAGCCCTCGATCTCGAGGTTGTTGCGGAGCCCGTAGGCGAGGTCGGGGTTGTCCTCGATCACCAGCACCCGCGTCATGCCGTCGCCTCCGCGGGAGCGGACCGCTCCGCCGCGGGTGGGGCGGCCGGGGGCGCGGCGGCGGGCACCTCGAGCACGAAGCGGGCCCCGCCCCCGTGGCCGGCGGGCGGATCCTCGATCCACGCGCGGCCGCGGTGCAGCGCTGCCAGCTCGCGGACCACGGCGAGCCCGATCCCCGTGCCCGCCACGGCGGAGCCGCGGTCCCGCTCCAGCCGCCAGAACCGCTCCCAGATGCGCTCGCGCTCGGCGGGCGGGATCCCGGGCCCCTGGTCGTCGACGGTGACCCGCACGCGGCCCGCGGCATCCGCCGGGGCCAGGGTGACGGTGACCGATTGATCCTCGGGGCCGTACTTCACGGCGTTGTCGAGGAGGTTGAGCAGCATCTGGCGGAACGCCTCGGGGTCCACCGCGGCGACGACGCCGTCGGCGATGTCGGCCCGGAGCCGCACGCGGCGCGGCACCGCCAGCGGAGCGAACGCCTCGACGACCGACCGGATCAGCGGCGCCATCCACGTGGGCTCGGGCGCGACGCGGTGGGCTTGCCGCTCGGAGCGCGAGAAGTGCAGCAGGTTCTCGACGAGATGCGTGAGCCGCCGCGCTTCCTGGTCGATGATCTCGAGCGAGCGGCGGCGCTCGGCGTCGCTGCGCACGCGGCCGAGGAGCAGCGTCTCGCCGAACATGCGGATCTGCGCGAGCGGCGTTCGCAGCTCGTGCGAGACCCCCGACACGAAATCCGTGCGCAGCCGCGCCAGGTCGTACTCGCGGCGCAGCTGCACCAGCGCGGTGACGATGAGGCCGGCCGTGAGCAGCAGCACGCCGAGCACGAACGGCAGTCGCGAGCGCGGCAGTCCCCCGATCACGAGCTTATCGGCGATGTCGGGGCGCAGGGTGACCTGCACGTGCAGGCCGGCCATCATCGGCTCGACGCTGTCGCGCGCGGTGAACATCGGGTGGTAGCGAACCGGCGAATGATACAGCTCGCGGCCGGCGGGCTCCGTCACCTCGAGCGAGCCGAGCGAGTCGTAGATGACGCCGCCAGTCAGGGGGCGCGGCAACAGCGGGAACTTCTCCGAGCTCATCGTATAAAACGGCGCCATCGCCCGGGGATCGACCTCGATCCCCAGCAGCGTCGCCGCGGCCCCGGGCGAGGCGGGCTTGGCCAGGGTGTACACGACGAGGCGCGACGCTCCGTCGACCGAGTCCACCAGGGCCGCCACGTGCTCCTCCTTCATATAGACCGCTTCGAGGTGCAGCGGCAGCGTGTCCTTGAGCCACCGGCGCACCGCCGCACTCGGCGCCGCGCCGGCCGTCACGAGTTGTCCCGACCTGAGGTTCAAGCGGAAGGCGTAGCGGGCGTGCCGGACGAAGGCGGCGGGCACGCTGTCCAGGCCGGCGGCGAGCGCGGCCGGCGTCGGCAGGTGGTCAGGACGTGTGCCCGCGCCGCTGCGGGTGAAGGCCTCGACCACGGGCCAGCACGCCATGTAGTAGAGGTTCTGCGCGGTCCGCTGGGCGAACCGCGCCGCCGCCAGTCGCGCATAATCGCGCAGCACGCGCTCGGCGGTGGCGCGGTGCTCCCGAAACGTCGCCTGCGCGTTGAACGCCAGCAGCCCCGCGAGACCGAGCGCGAGCACGAGCAGTACGGAGATCAACACCGCGCGGGGGGAGCGCCGGGGTGGGGCCATGCGTTAACGATTCACCGCGCGCGGGACATGGGCAACGGCGTCGCGACCGGCCCTGACCGGTTCCTGACAGGATCGTGGCGCGGCCGTGACCTCCGGGGCCGGACCCCGGGGTACTATGGAGCGTAGTCGGTCGCGGTCGGAGGGTGACGGCCCCTTCGCCCGGCCCGCCGACCCGGGGAGCGGTACCGGCCCCGGGTTTGGTGTGTCTGGGGCGGTTCTCGGTTCTCGGTCATCGGTTGTCAGTGCTAACCGATAACCGAGAACCGACAACCGATAACCAACTCACCGTCTCGCCGCCAGATCCGTATACACGATCTCCACGAACCGCGCCGGCGTGATCGACCCCTTGCCCCAGATCGCGTCGAACTCCGCCGTCGGTTTGGCGGCTTGCACCTGCTCGAGGGTCTGGTCGGCCGCCACGGCCTGGCGGATGCGGTCGCGCACGGTGACCAGCATGGCGCGGTAGGTCTGGAGCGCCGGGCGGTCGCCGAGGGGGCCGTGGCCGGGGATGATCCTGGTGTTGGCGTCGACCAGGGCGAGCACGCGGTCCGCGGCCGCCACCATCCCGTCGACGGAGCCGCCGCTCGACAGGTCGATCAATGGGTACCGGCCGTTGAAGAACGTGTCGCCCATGTGCATGACGTTGGCCTTGCGGAACCAGATGACCGCGTCGCCGTCCGTGTGCGCGGGGGCGACGTGAAAGACGTTGATCGAATCGCCGTTCAGATAAAACGTTATCGCGTCGGTGAAGGTGACCACGGGCAGGGCCGCGGCGGGTGAAGGCGGCTCGCGCCGATTCAACGCCGAGATGAACTGCTCGACGCTCATGCGGCGCCGCACGTTCTCGTGCGCCACGATCACCACCCCGCTCTTGGCGAAGTTCTCATTGCCGCCGGTGTGGTCGAAGTGCCAATGCGTATTGAGGAGGAAGCGGATCGGGCCGCCGAGCGCGGCGACGGCCGCCTTGATCTTGTCCGACAGCGGGGCGAACTGGTCGTCGATGAGGATCACCCCGTCGCTGCCCACTGACACGCCGATGTTCCCGCCGGCGCCCATCAACATGTAGACGCCCTCGGCCACCTTCACCGTGCGGATCTGCACGGTGTCGTAGTTGACCTGGGCGGCCGCCGGCGCGGCGGCGGCGAGGACGAGGACGACCGACACAGGAAGGCGGCGCATCACTGTACCTCTGCGTCGAACGCTGCGGTGAGGATGCGGTGGGCGCGCTGCACCTGCACCCACAGCCGATATTTGCCAGGCCTGGGGAAGGCGTAGGGGAACGAGACGGTGCTGCCCACGCTCTCACCCGTCATGGCGCCACGCCGCTCCATCTCCGTCAAGCGCCGTCCCACCGTGCCGAACACGGTGTCGGCCGGTCCGCGGAGCAGGAACGTCTGCTGCGCGGCCCAGGAGATCGTGCCGAGCGGGTGCAGGTGCACGAACACCGCCCCGTCGTCCCGGGTGAGCATCAGATGGCCGGCCATGCCCATGTAGGGCTCCAGCGCGGTGGGGCGGTCGCCTGGGGCCGCTACCGTGAACCGCAACGGGGCGTCCTGCCCCGCGACGAGCGGCGCCTCACTGCGGTCCCACGTCATCCGAGACCCGTCCGCGAGCTTGTCCACGTTGCCCGTTGCCCGTTGCCCGTTACCCATCCACCAAGCGTCGTCCGGGTCGCTCATTCGCCACGCGCCAGCCGGGGAGGCGAGCGTGATCGTGTCGCTGAGCGTCTCGGCGAATCCGCTCTCGCGCGTGATGTCGGCATAGACGCGGTAGCGTCCCGCCGGGAGCGGCGGCAGCGTTGCGTCGAAATCGCTCGAGTCCACGAACACGGGGTGGAGGTGGGCGAAGGCGTCGAGTCCGTCGCGGATCAGGAACAGGTGCACGAGGTGGCCGTGGTCGGGAATGAGCGGGGTCACGCGATGCTGGCGCCACGCCGAATCGACGATGCTGAAGCGCAGCACCGCTCGCCCACCATCCAGGCGCACCGCGGCCGCGGAGGCCAGGGGGTGGTAGAGCTGTCGCGAGAACCCCGAGTCCACGGCGTTCCACCAGCCGCGGCCTCCCCACACGGCGCCGAGCAGCAACACGCCGCCCAGCCCCGCGGCCACCCAGCCGATCACCCCGCGCCGCGCGTCCGGCTCCATCCCGGGCGGGAGCACCGCCTCGCGGGCGGCGGCGCGGACGATGGTGAGCATGCCGAGGAACAAGAATGCGCCGACCGCCGCGAGCCCCACGGCGAGCGGCTTCTGCAGCTCGAGCCGGCGGGTGGCGATCGCCTGCACGGGGACGATGGCGGTGCCGGTGCCGGCGGGGCCGGCGACGGTGACCTGCACGCTGTACGAGCCGCCGGTCATGAGCCACAGGGCGGCGCTGTAGACCGACGAGTCTCCCGACACGATGCGCGCGGTGTCGGGCGGCGGCGGCGCGGCGGTACGGGGGTCCCAATAGACGGGGAGCACGCTCACGGTGCGCGCGCGGCCCTCGTCGAGCAGTCGCACGGTGATCTGGGCGAGTCCGGGCACGACGCCCGGCGAGCGCACGATCACCCGCAGGCGATAGGGGCCGGCGGATCCTTCGAAGTACGTATCGGGGCTGCCGATGTGCGCGGACGCGACCAGCACCACCGCGGCGAGCGCCGCGAGGCGGCCGGCGCGGCTCATCGTTGGACCCGGGCCAGGCCGTTGCCGAGCCACAAGCCGACGCGCGACGACGTCATCGCGAGCAGCGCGGCGAACCCCAGCTTGAGCGGCGTCACGGGGTCGCTGCGGATGTCCCAGAACTGGTGCTCGAAGTCACCGGGGAGGCTGTTGTAGTTCCAGCGCTGCGCGCCGAACAGGAAGCTCTCCGAAGCCGGAGAGATGAGGTAGATCGTCGCGAACCACTGGGTCACCAACAGGACGGCGAGGAAGGACACCCCGACGAGGGCGGAAAGCCGCCAGTCTCGCCCCGTTCCGAAGCGCCGCATCACCAGATCCACGGCGACCGCCGGCACGATGAGAAGCAGCGGGAACGGCGGGGGCACCATGTGGGTGAGGGGCCGATACACAGGCGCGAGCTTCGGGGTCGCCGGGAACAGCGGCAGCACCCACACCATGATCAACGTGACGCCCACGTACACGACGGCCGCCGTGGTGGCGGGCCAGCGCAGGCTCGACGCGCGCGCGCCGGCCACGAGCAGGATCGGAAAGATCGCGGCGCAGACCAGATAGTAGAGGGCGTTGTGGGCGTTTTGCGAGAAACCGATCTGCTCGAACCCCAGGATCGCCACGTTGAGCACCAGGATGCCGATTCCATAGGCGAGCAGCCGGCCGTACCGGGCCTCGCCACCCGCGCGGTTTTGCAGGGCCGCCACCATGAGTACGGCCCCGAGCTGGATGCCCGTGAAGCCGAGCGCGAGGATCAGGTGCGGGAGGGACAGCACCTTCACGTCCAGCCCGTAGGCGTTGTGCCACCAGTTGTCGAACGGGGCGGAGACGATCATCGCCATCGCCCCCCAGATGCACAGCCACGCGCCGAGTGGCCCGCGGAACCCCCAGAACCGGACGCCGGCCGCCCGCTCGGCGTCGCTGCCGGCGAACGTGGTCTTGAGCACCAGCCAGCCGCAGCTCAAGCCCGCGATGATGCCGCTGGCGTAGATCGCCAGGTGCGCCGGCGTCCAGAAGGTGTCGCGGCCGATCGTGCGATGCCACGAGATGTCCCAGATGACGCCGACGACGGCGCACGTCGCGGCGACGAGGACGGCAGGAACGTACCAGGGGAGCGCGGCGGCTCGCGGGGCGGGGACGCCGGGCGCGGAGGCCGCCGCGCTGATGGAAGGCATGGCCGGCTTAGACGACCCGACTCCGGATCCTTCCCTCCAGCCACTCGGCGGCGTAGCCGAGGACCGCCCCTAACGCGAGCGCGATGGCTACGCGGAGACCGCCCTGCATAGTGACGATCCGCATGCCGAGGACGCCGAACGCTACGCCGGTCCCGGCGATGGCGCCGGCCGTGTAGGACAGGAGCGGGATCCGTGCCTGATAAACGATCCCGAATACGGCCGCGCCGAGAACCAGCGCGCTCACGAGTTCCTGCCGTCCCAGCGCTCCGGCCACCGTCACGTAGAGCAGGGCCCAGACGACACCGGATACCGTGCCCGCCACGGCCTTCTGGAGGCCGGGAATGCCGCCGCCGGCGGCGACGAAACATCCGATTCCGACAATCACGGGCCACAGTTGCAGCGGGAGCTTTCCGAAGTGCGAAATCGCGGTCCACACAGCCACCACCGCGGCCAGACTCAGTCCTCGGGCGGTCATCGCGTTCATCGCTCTGCCTCCTTCGGTGTGAGAATGCGGTAGGCTTCCATGGCATAATACTCCGGCAGCCCTAGCGTGTCAGCATGCGCGGCGGTCTCGAGGTTGCGCGCCTCGACGCGCTGCCAGAACTCGCGGTCGTCGAGCTCGCCGGGGAACGGGGCAGTGTCCTTCTGGGACTGGTGCTTGAAGATGGCGAGGATCTTCGCGCGCAGCTCGTCCTGCGACAACGGCACCAGCACGTCGGCTTCGGTGATCGACCACTCCTGCCAGGCCCCGCGGTACAGCCAGACTTCCGGCCGTGGGGGCCGCCGCCCGGCCAGCGCGCGGTCCACCGCCTGCTTGCACATGCGGTGCGTACCGTGTGGATCGGAGAGGTCGCCGGCCACGAACACGGTGTCGGGGCGGGTTTCCTCGAGCAGGCGGCCCACGATCGCGACGTCCTCCTCGCCGATGGGTCGCTTGCGCACCTCCCCCGTCCGGTAGAACGGCAGGTCGAGGAACCGTGCCGCGGCGCGCGGCAATCCCACGGCCCCGAGCGCGGCGATCGCCTCGGACTCGCGGATCACGCGCTTCAGGTCCTGCACGGCGGGGAGGTCCACGTCGCCGGGCGCTTTCCCCTCGAGGCTCTTTTCGACCTCGGCGCGGACGCGCCGCACCGCCGCGGGGTCGACGCCCAGGGTCGCGGCGGCGCGCTCGGTGAACTCGAGGTGGCGTCGCACGTCGTGGTCGAACACGGCGATGTTGCCGCTCGTCATGTAGGCCACGGTGATCGTGTTCTCGTTCTCCCACAGCTTGCGCAGGATGCCGCCCATCGCGATCACGTCGTCATCGGGGTGCGGGGAGAACACGAGCACCCGCGTGCGCGCCGGCAGGCGCGCGCGACCGCGGATCTTGTCGCGCAACCGGTTGAACACCTCACCGTTGATCGGCCCGGGGGCGCCCGAGCGGGCGAGCAGGGGGCTCAAGTGGTGCTCGGCGTAGTCCTGCGCGGTCAGCTTGAGGATCGCTTTGCCGGCCTGCTCCGACAGCCACACGACCGCGCGCTCGGTGAGGGCCGGGGTCCAGTCGACGCTCTGCAGCGCCCACGGGGTCTTGACGCGGGTGAGCTCGGCCGCGGCGGCGAGGTCCAGGTAGGCGGTCGCGTTCGCGTGGCCCTGCAGATAGGTGGCGGCCACATCCTGGGACGGCTCGCCTTCCACCGCGCGGCGCACGATCGCCGCCTTGTGCTCGCCGGTGGCGATGAGCGCGATCTCGCGCGCTTCGAGGATCGTCGCCACGCCCATGGTGATCGCCTCGCGCGGCACGTTGTCCTCGCCGAAGAAGTCGGCGGCCGCGGCGCGGCGCGTGATCGTGTCGAGCGTGACGAGGCGCGTGCGGGAGTCCGCCGTCGACCCCGGCTCGTTGAACCCGATGTGGCCGCTCTGGCCGATCCCCAGCAGCTGGAAGTCGATGCCGCCCGCCGCCGCGATCGCCCGTTCGTAGGCGGCGCAGGCTTCGGCCAGCCGCTCGCGCGGCGTCCCGCCATCGGGGACGTGGGCCTGCGCGGGCGGGAGGTTGATGTGGTCGAACAGGTTCTCCTGCATGTACCGCCGGAAGCTGTGGGGGCTCGTCGGCGGCATCGGGTAATACTCGTCGAGGTTGAACGTGACGACGCGGGAGAAGTCGACCTCACCGGCGCGGTGGCGACGGATTAGCTCCTGATAAATCCCGAGGGGGGTGCTGCCGGTGGCGAGCCCGAGCACGCAGCGGCCCTTGGCCGCCGTTTCGCGGCGGATCACCTCGACGATCCGGTCCGCGAGCAGCGCGGCGAGGTCGTCGTGGTCGGGGACGACGATGGTGCGCAGCCGCTCGCGCTGGCGCGAGCCCTCGATCGTGGGGGCGCGCGGGGCGTCGCGGTCGGTCCGGCTCGCGTCGGGTTTCGTCACTGGCACCCCTCGGGGTTTCGAGGCAACGTACGGAAACTTAACGTCGGACCGAACTCCGGGGGGGATCCGTGGCTCGCTTCGCGCACGTTTGTGTCTGGCTCTTCGTCGCCGCGCCCGCCGCCGCCCAGCAGCCGCTCGAGCGGTTGTTCTACTACGTGGACGACGAGCGCAGTTACACCAGCCTCGTTAAGCACATCGACCAGATCACCGTGCTCGCCCCGCAGGTCTACACGGTGGACAGCCTCGGCACGGTCTGGGGCAGTCTCGATCGCCGCGTGCTGGACCTGGCGCGGCGTCGCGGGGTGAAGGTGATGCCGCTGGTCGTGAACGAGGGCTTCGACGGGCCGTCGCTGCGGCGCCTGCTGGCGGACACCGCCGCGCGCGCGCGCGCCGTCGGGACGCTGGTCGACCTGTGCCGGGGCAACGGGTACTGGGGCATCCAGTTCGACATCGAGAATCTGAGCCTGGAAGATCGCGACCGCTTCACCGCGTGGTACGCCCAGGCGGCGAGCGCGCTGCACGCGGCGGGCTGCAAGATTTCGATCGCGGTGGTGCACCGGCCGAGCGAGGAGCCGGGCCCCCTCGCCTACCACCGCTTCCTGTTCGAGAACTGGCGCGACGGCTACGATCTCGCGGCGCTCGCGAAGGCCGGTGACTTCGTTTCGCTGATGTCCTACTCGCAGCACACCCGGCGCACGCCCCCCGGTCCGCAGGCGGGCCTGCCGTGGATGCGCGACGTGGTCGACTACTTCCTCAAGTTCGTGCCGCCCGAGAAGCTCTCGCTCGGCATTCCGCTCTGGGGCGAACACTGGTTCACGCGCTACGACACCACCATCCCGGAACGCGCGCGCTCGTGGTCGGAGACGGTGACGTGGACGTGGGGGAACGGGCTCGCCGAGCGCAACGGCTCGCGCCTCTCCTGGGATTCGACGCAGGCGGTCACGTGGGGCTACTACGAGAACGGCGGCACCTTCGAGTGGTTGTTCCTCGAGGACGCCCGCAGCTTCCGGGCGAAGCTGGCGGTCGCCCGGGAGAAGCGGCTGCGCGGCTTCTCTGCGTGGGTGCTTGGGCCGGAGGACGAGGGGATCTGGAACGTCCTTAGCGGTCGGTGAGCGTGGCGGAGGTCAGCGGCGTCCCGCCGGTCGCCGCATCGAGCGCCAGCAACGTCCGGACTTGGCCGGCGGCGGGCGTCAGGGCGGGGACGGCGAGGAGCAGGGTGGTGTCGCCGGGCGTCGTGAACCGGACCTGCCATGGCGCGCCGCCGGTCACCGCGACGTAGGCCGTGGCGGCGCGGAACGCGAGGCTGGTCGCGACCGGCGTCGCCGTGGACAGGTCGGCGCCAGGGGCGGTGACGTAGACGTCCGCCGCTCCCATGACCGGGGAGGCGTTCACGATACGCAGTCGCGCGTTGCCGGGGCTGAGCGTCGTGTTGTCGTCCGTCAGGACGAGCGCGGCGATGCCGGTCCCGGAGCCGGTGGCGAGTACGGTGTAGTCGCCGCCGGCCGCCACGGTCACGGTCTGGTCGAGGACGACAATGGACGTGTCGGACGTCCGCCGGACCGCAACCTGCCGGTCCCCCGCCATCGCCAGGACGTAGCCTGCCACTCCCTTGTAAGCCACGTTCGCGGCGAGCGGCATGCCGTCGATGCGCACGTTCACCGTCTTCGCCTTCGCGGTGTCCGGCACGGCGTGGACGAACCGTAACCGTCCAACCTGCGTCACCGGGCTCACCGGCGCCGTATCGTCGGGGCTGCAGGCGCACACCAGGGCCACGCCTGCCACCAGCACTGCGTCGAGGCGGATGGGCATGGTGGCCTCCCTTAGAAGCAGACGGCCGGGAACGCCGGCGCCTGGGGTGGTTCGGGGTCGGGTGGGACGTTGGGGTTCACGTTTCGCTCCGAGAACGGGTATACCAGCCAGCAGCGGTAGGCGAGCGAGCCGGCGCCGACGAGGCCGAGGCGCCGGGCGTCCTCCCACCGCAGTCCCGTCGCGTACAGCTCGAAACGCCGCTGCCGGTAGATCTCCGCCCGGATCTCCGGGTCGGTGTCGAGCAGTGTGTCCGCCAGCGGCGCCAGGCAGGCGATGGGCTGGTTCGGCGCCCCGCCGCACTTGGCGCGGACGGCGTTGACGGCGGCGCGCGCCCCCGGGATGTCCGCCTGGTTGAGCAGCGCCTCGGCGCGGATCAGCATCACCTCTCCCGGATAGTAGAACGGAATCGGCGCCGAGTTCGACGCGTACTGCGTAAAGTTGTCGAGGGCCTGCAGGTTGCCTGTGATCGCCGCGACGGTGACGTGGTACCGGATGCGCAGCGTGTCACCGGCTTCGGCCTGGAGGCGCAGCGAATCCACCGGCTTCACGTACCCGGCGCGGTTGCTCAGATCGTGGATCGGGTTGATCGCCTGGTCGCTGAACGGCATCACCGACGCGACCCCGAGGTTGACGGAGTCCGCGGCCGCCAGCGCCGCCGCGTCGTTTCCGGCAATCCGCTCGTAGCGGGCCTGCATGGCGAAGATGGTGTTCTTCACGTCCAGGCCCGCGGCGCGGATCGACGTATTGAACTCGCTGCCGGGGTTCACCGCCTTGTATTGGGTGAGCGCCGAATCGAGCAGCGCTAGCACCGTCGCGAGCGCGGTAGCCCTGTCGACGAAGGTCGGCGCGGTCACGTGGTAGGTGGTGATCGGGATCCGCTGGTAGAGCTGCAGCAGCTCGCCCAGCGACATCGCCTTGAACAGGTAGCTGATCGTGAGGATACCGGAGAGCGTTGAGTCGCCGAGGGTGACGTTGCGCGCGTTGTTGAGGAGGTCGTCGGCGGTCTTGATGGTGCGGTAGTGCGACCGCCACGGCGTTTCCACGGCGTCGAACGTGTTGATCATGTCGTTGCCGGCTTCGACGTCCTTGTAGGAAGGCAGGGCGGCGAGCGTCGCCCCCAGCTCGTCGGTGACGAGGCCGCCGGGATAGACGAAGTCGGCCATGCCGGCGCCGTACCGGGCCTGGAGGCCGACGGCGAGGGCCACGATCCCCTCTCGCGTCGTCAGGATGTCCTGCTCGGTGGGCGCGTTGGGGTTGGTGAGGTCGAGATTGCAGGCGGTCACCAGCGTCGTCCCGGCGAGCCAGAGAGGCAGTCGTGTGCGCATGGGCTCCTCCGCTCGCTAGTAGGTGAGCCGCACGCCGAACGTCCAGGTGCGGGGGATGGGGACGGTCGCGAAGTCGTTGCCGCGCTCCACGGTGCGCTGGCCGAACAGGTTCATCTCGGGATCGTAGCCCGTATAGTGCGTCCAGGTGTGGAGGTTGCGGCCCGCGAGCGTGACGTCGACGGCGCGGAGTCGCAGCTGGCGCGCCAGCGCGTCCGCCACACGGTAGGTGAGCGACACCTCGCGCAGTTTCACGAAGCTGCCGTCCTCCACGTACTCCTCGAAGATGTTGCGACGGGCGAACAGGTAGCCCGCGGGCAGCTTGTTCGGGTCGCCGAAAGGCAACAGCTCGCGCTCGGCATCCCGCCCGGTGGCGAAAATGTCGAGGATGCGCCGGGAGAAGTTCAGCACGTCGTTGCCGACGGTGCCATCGAACAGCACCCGCAGGCGCAGGCTCCGCCCCAGCTGCACTTCGTTCAGCAGCGAGGCCATCCAGTCGGGGTTGGGGTCGCCGATGTTCTTCGAGCCCACGCTCCCCTTGGGCCGGCCCAGAGAATCGAGGGCAATCGCGCCGTTGGCGTCGCGCACGTAGTAGCGGCCGTAGAAGAAGCCCACCGGCTGGCCGACGGCCACGCGGTTGGCGTAGCCCAGGGTGAACGGGTCGACGTTGAGCCGTTCGATGCGGTTGCGGTTATGGCTGTACGTGACCGTCGTCGCCCACCGCACGCGGGGCGTCTCCAGGTTGATCGACCGCGCTAGGAGCTCGAATCCCTTGTTCGACATCTCGCCGATGTTCTCGAAGCGCTGCGTGTACCCGGTGCTCGTCGCGAGTGGTCGGAACAGGAGCAGGTCCTTCACGAGCTTGTTGTAGTATGTCGCCTCGATGGACACGCGGTTCTGCCGCAGCCCGAAATCCGCGCCGATCTCGAATTCGCGCTGCCGCTCCGGACGCAGGCTGGAGTTGCCGAGCGTGATGCTGTTGACCAATTCGCGCTGCCGCTCCGGACGCAGGCTGGAGTTGCCGAGCGTGATGCTGTTGACCACGCCGACCCGCCCGGAGTTCACCGCCTTCACATAGCTGTCGACGTTCCCGTAGGCGTTGGCGCTGGACGGCTGGTTGCCGGCGTAGCCGAGGGCGGCCCGCACGCGCAGCGAGCTGAACAGGCGCCCGGGCAGCGAGCCCGCAAACCACGGCTCCTCTGACACCACGTACGACGTGGACAGCTTGGGGAACACCTGCCAGCGCTCGCTGGGGCCGAAGGTGGACGAGGCGTCCCAGCGCAGCGCCCCCGTCACGTAGAGGCGGTCGCGCCAGTTCACGGTCTCCTGCCCGTAGAACCCCAGGGTGATCAGCTCGACTACGCCTTGCCCGGCGAAGGGAACGGCGCCGGCGCTGACCAGCTCCCCCGTGGGGAGCAGATCGGTCGCGGCGGCGGTCGTCGTCGCGATCCGCTGCCAGGTGTAGTTGAAGCCCGCGGCGGTGTTGAGCTCCAGGCGGTCGCCGGCGCGGTGCGCCCAGGTCGCCACCCCGTCGCTGTTGACGATCCGCGAGTCCCGCAGGATAGCCGTGGACCGGCCCGTCGGCTCGGAGCTCAGACTCCCCCGCGGGATGAACTGGTCCACTTCCTGCTGGTAGCCGTCGTAGCCCAACGTGTACTCGAACGCGAGCTCGGGTCGCGGGGTGTAGCGGGCCTGAACGCTGCCGAAGAACCGCGTGACGTCCTGCGGCGCCTTCCAGGTGTCGATCACCTCGAGCGGGTTCGCGAACGAGGCCCCGGTCGGGGCCTTGGGATAGACGCCGTTGACGGGGAAGAAGCTGAAGGTCGTGGGGGTGAACAGCACGGCGGTGATGACGCCGGTCGTCTGCTCGCCGTTGGGCTCGAACTCGTCGTGGCTGTTGACGTAATTGGCGCCGAGGCTGAGCCGCAGCGTCGGATAGAGCTGTTGGGTGAGGTTGACGCGGCCGCTCTTGCGGCTGGCCGCGCTGTTCGGGATGATCCCGTTCTCGTCCGTCCAGCTGCCGCCGACGTAGTAAGTGGTGCGATCGTCCCCGCCGTCGATGCTCAGCGAGTTCTCCAGCAGCCGGCCGGACTGAAAAACGCGATCCTGGTAGTCGTAGCGGGTGACGGGATTGCCCGCGGCGTCGGTGGGGTAGAGGTTCATCGGCAGGCGCCGGGCCACACCTTCGGTGGTGTAACGGCTCTGCCAGGTGAATTGCGACGTTCCCGCCCGCCCCCGCTTGGTGAAGATCTGCACGACCCCGTTGTTGGCGCGCGAGCCGTACAGGGCCGCCGCGGCCGCGCCCCGGATCACCTCGATCCGGTCGATGTCATTGGGGTCCAGATCGGCGAGCCGGTTCTGGACGTTGCTGCGCGCGCCGAGGTCGATCAGCTGGTCGGAGCTGTTGTCCACGATGACTCCGTCCACGATGTACAACGGCTCGGAGCCGGAGATGATGGAGCTGGTGCCGCGCAGCCGCACCGAGACGCCGCCGCCGCCCGGGTTGCCGGAGTTCTGGGTGATCTGGGCTCCCGCCACCATACCCTGGAGGGCGGCGTCTACGGTGACCGCCGGCGATTCCGCCACGTCGGCGCCGTTCACCACGCTGATGCTGCTGCCCAGCACGCGCGTCGGCGTGGGCGCAGCGGCGCCCGTGACCACCACGGCGTCGAGCGCGACCGCCACGGCGCGCAGCGTGAAGTCGGCAACGGCGGTCTGCTCGGCCGCCACCTCCACTGTCTGGCGGGCGGCCGCAAACCCGACGCGGCGCGCGACGACTTCGTGCGGGCCCGTCGCCACGGCGGGCAACAGGTACTCGCCGTTCGCGCCCGACGTCACCTCCAGTGACAAACCCGTGACGGTGATCCGGACCTCGGGCACGGGCTGGCCGGTGGCCGCGTCTGTCACGCGGCCGCGGACGACACCCGTTTCCTGCGCGGAGACCAGAGCGGGAGCAACGGCGAAGCAACACAGCAGGGCGACACAGGGAGGGCGCAGGCGCATGGCATCTCCTGGAGACAGGACGCGCGGCGCAGGCAATCCTGCGCCGCGCGGGGCGGTGCTGTCAAGGCGAGGTCGCTACACCTTCACTTCGATCACGGCTCCCCGCTTGTAACGCACGTACAGGAACGCCATGGGCACGACCAGCATGCCGGCCGCGAGCACGGCGCACGCGAGCAGGATCGAGGCGTAGAACACGGCGCTCTGCGAGGTCTCGGCGGCGCGGAACATCGCCGCGTCTTGGTGGGAGAGCAGGATGATCATCGCCTGGTGGGCCTGGGTCCCGAGGCCGACTTCGGCGCTGGTGAGTCCGGCGAGGATGGTCCGCACCAGCTCCTGGTCGACGGTGTCGGGAAGGGTGCGTGCCAGCGCGCCGAGGTGGTCCTGGAGCCCCCGGCGCAGGCTGTCGCGCTGCGCGACCGCCTGGGGGCGCCGGTAGGCCGGATCCGGGTTCGTCGCCATGTCGCGCCAGACTTCGAGTCCCGCGTTGTAGGCGTGGAGGAGCTGCACGGCGCGCGCGCCGCGCTCGACGGTGCGCGAGGCGTTCCCTAGGGAGCGGATGAGCACCAGCCCCATGACGAGCGCCAGCACGAGCGCCGCTCCGCTGATCGTGACGGCGATGCCCGGGCGGATGAAGGTGTAGTCCTTCATCGCAATCGCGAAGGACGAGCGGCCGGCGGACGGGCGCGGCGGCATGGGGGGCGTCGTCATGGGGCCAGAGGGTATCCGCGCGCCCCGGGGCCGTCAAGAGAGCCCTCGGGCCCGGGTCTTGCCCGGGTCCCGTCGGCGCGCCTTCATTATCCGAGAGTCTTTTGACAGGAGGGAGCCATGCGTCGCGCGATCGCGGCCGCCGCCATCCTGGGGCTCGCCGCTTGTGGCGGCACCGCGCCGGTCAACGATCCGGCCGCGACCGGGATGGTCCGGGAACGCTTCCAGGCGTGGGTCCACGCCTTCAACGACCATGCCCTCGCCGAACTCGAGCCCTTCTACAGCCACCACGACTACCTGACCTTCGCCTGGCCCAACGGGGAGCGCACCCGCGGTTGGCAGAGGGAAGCCGACTACCAGCGCACCTTCTTGCCGTCCGTGACTCTGATGAACCTGGTGCCGCGCGATCCGGTGATCGTGCTCGCGCGCAAGAACCTCGCGGTCATCAGCTTCGCATTCTCGCTCAGCCTGACCGCGGGCGAGAACGCTCAGGTCGGCCCCGGTCAGGGGATCATGGTCTGGCAGGAGGAGGACGGCGCCTGGCGGATCATCGCCGCGCAGCTCTCCTACACCAGGGTCGCCGAGGCGCGGGTGCCGGAGCGCCGCTAGCGCAGCGCGGCCTCCAACGCGGCCGCCGCCCGGCCCACTGCGGCGGCGTAGCGATCCAGCGCCGCCGCCACCCGCGCGGACTCGGCCTGCGCTTCGGCGGGGTGCCGCTGCTCCACGGCCTCCCGAATCCCCGGCATCGTCTTCACGCCGTAGCCCGTGTAGAAGCCGGGCGCGTACAACAGGTGGCGAAACCACGGGCGCCGCGGCAACCCGCCCGAGTCCGCCAGGGCCTGCTCGGTGCGCGCGAGCTGGAGGTTCACCGCGGCCAGCGCCACGCGCCGGGCGGCCACCTGGGCGGCGGTGAGCCCATCGAGCTTGGCGAGGGCCGCCTCGTACGCCAGCGCGGCCGTGTCGACGCGGGATACGGCCGCGCGCACCGCGGCGAGATCCAGCCCCTTCGTGGTGTCGTTCTTCGCCGCCAGCTTGGCGATCTCCTCGACGTAGCGCCGCCAAGTGCGCGCCGCGGCGCCGAACTCGAACGGCAGCACCGGGGCGTCCGCGGTGCGTAGCAGCGCGGTCGCCGTCGTCTGGGCCTGGAGCGCTTCATAGGTGTAGGACGAGTCGAGGAAGCGCTCGTAGAACGTCCAGGTGTCGTAGATCGAGTGGTAGATGCCGCTCTGCGACGCCCCGCCGTACGCGAGGTTGGCCGTCGGCAGGCCGAGGTGGTCGAGGAACGCCGTGTAGTCGGAGCC